>JAJYKH010000145.1 GCA_021788685.1 Deltaproteobacteria bacterium
CCCGGCCAGACGACCGTCTCCGGGGGGAGGGCGAAGAGCCGGTCGCGGATGGCCGCGAGCAGCTGCCGGCCGTCGCCGCCCGGGAAATCGCTGCGGCCGATCCCGCCCACGAACAACGTGTCGCCGGAGAACAGGTTGGGCGCGCCGTAGAGGCAGATGCCGCCGGGGGTATGGCCGGGGGTGTGGATCACTTCCAGCGAAACGGTGCCCACGGCCAGCCGGTCGCCGTCGGTCACGGTGAGGTCGGCCGGGGGCGAGGGGGCCAGCCCCAGCATGGAGAAGTACTGGACTACCTCCGGCCGGCCGAAGAAGGCGGCGTCCGCCTCGTGAAGAACGATGCGGGCGCCGGTCGCCTCCTTGATCCGGGCGTTGCCGCAGACGTGGTCGGGATGGCCGTGAGTGCCGACGATGTATTGGAGGCTCACCCCCTCCTTCTCGCAAAGGGCGAGCACCCGGTCCTCGTCGCCGCCGGCATCGATGAGCATCGCCTCCCTGGTCTCCTCACAGGCGACCAGGTAGCAGCAGACGCCCATCATCCCCACCGTCATCTGCCTAATCAGCATGGAAAACTCCTAAAAGCGTTGGAGGTCGGAGGTTGGAGGTTGGAGGCAAAAGCGGAAAGGCAAAGGCGCAGAACCGTTCTCCGGGCCTGTAGCGTAATTATTTCGACCTTGCCTCCAACCTCAAGCGAAGCGATCCTCCAACCTCCAACCGCGCAGCGCCTTCCTCAAGCGCAGCGCTCCTCCAACCACGTGCAACTGCATCAGCAGCTGCACGTGTTGGGATTGCACGGCCCGCCGCCGCAGCCGCAGCCGCCCGCGGTGGCCAGCGGAATGGTTTTGGCGGAGGCCTTCTCCACCCCGGCGATGACCTGGGCGAAGGCCTGCACCGCCGGGCTGTCGGCTGCCGAGGCGAGGAAGGGCTTGCCCTCGTCGC
Source organism: Deltaproteobacteria bacterium (assembly GCA_021788685.1). GTDB lineage: Bacteria > Desulfobacterota > Desulfobulbia > Desulfobulbales > UBA5123 > JAJYKH01. The sequence continues at coordinate 937 of JAJYKH010000145.1, forward strand.
CGCCGAGCACCACCCGCGGGTCCATGGGAATCTTGCCCAGGAAGCGGACCTTGAAATCGGCCGCAGTCTTCTCGCCGCCGCCGGTCTTGAACAGCTCGATGGTCTTCTGGCAGTGGGGGCAGATGAGGCCGCTCATGTTCTCCACCACCCCGACCACCTCCATCTTGACGTGCTTGCAGAAATTAAGCGACTTGCGGACGTCGGCCAGGGCCACCTCCTGGGGGGTGGTCACCACCAGGGCCTTGGCGTCCTTGATGGTGGAAGCCACGGTGAGCGGCTCGTCGCCGGTGCCGGGCGGGGCATCGATGATCAGGTAGTCGAGATCGCCCCAATCCATGTCGGCGATGAACTGGCGGATGGCCTGGATCTTGAGCGGCCCCCGCCAGATGATGGGATCGTCGCGGTTCTCCATCATGTATTCGAGGGAGATCACCTTGAGGTTGTCGCCGTACTGCATGGGCGGCACCAGGCCGTTCTTCTCCTGCCGCTGCTGCAGCCGGTCGGTGAGATTGAGCATCCGGCAGATGTCAGGGCCGTGCAGGTCGACGTCCATCAACCCGACTTGGTAACCCTTTTGGGCCAGCCCCAGGGCCAGGTTGGTGGCCACCGTGCTCTTGCCCACCCCGCCCTTGCCGCTCATCACCAGGATCTTGTTCTTGATCCGGCCGAGCGAGGTGTTGATGGCCACGTTCTGCTGGGCGATGGCGGCATCCGCCGACCCGCAGGATCTTCCCTTCTTGCTGCCGCAGCCGCTGCTGCATGAGCTTCCCATCGTTAAGCCTCCTATATCATGAAGTGAATCGCTGAAAATCAGGGGAGCCGAAAAATCCTTTATACTGTAATACCGCTTCCGCCGAAAGGCAAAAACCGTGGATGGCCCTGATTGCCGGCCCGCGCCAAGACGGCCCTCGGCCCCGGGCGGAGGCGCATCGCACTTTCTCACAACCGGGGAAGGAATGCAACCGGCGGCCGGAGCCGGAGTGAAACGAAGGGACTCAACGCACCAGAATGGAGATGAAAATGATGGTCAGGGACAGGAAAGGCAGGGTCAGATTGCGCATGATGCGGTTGTGGAGGGGATAGTTAAAGTCGAAGATCCACAGGCAGAGGCAGGAGGCGGCAAGCACCATGAAGGGAACGCTGGCGAGCAGAAATCCGAGCTCCACCCAGAGATTGCGCCCCAATTGGAACCAGAGCACCACCGCGGCGAAAGAAAGCAGGCAAATGGCGAGCTGGCTCGCCTCGAAAGCCAGCCTGGCCAGGAGATGAACAAGGGCAAAGGAACGGATCTGCTCCAGAATGTAGACCCCGGCCACCAGCCCGACGGAACCGGCCAAGGTGTAGCCGACCACCTGCGCCTGATGAAGCTGGAGCTGTTCCAGGATGCGAGCATAGAGCGTCGCATAGTCGGGGCTGTACGAAACGAGGCTCCCCAGCCAGAGCAGGGCGATGATGGTCAGGCGCACGATCATGCAGGAATCTCCGTCGGCTTCACCTGATGCGCGGTCACTCGAGAAAGCCGATGGCGGTCTCGATCTCGTGCAGGAAAACGAATCCCTGCCCCTTCTCTTCCAGCCGGGCCGACTTCACGACCGCGTCGAGGACGGCCTTTGTCTGGTCGGGCTTGGTGACGATGAGGATGATCTCCTTTTCCGGCTTGATCAGGTACCCCCGCAACCCGAGCTTCTGCCGGACCCCGGTGCCGCGGCCGTAAGAGATGGTTGCCCCCTCCGCCCCGGCCGCCATGGCGGCGTCGACGACCTTGTCGGCCTTGCCGCGCTGAACGATGCACGTGATCAGTTTTGCGCCGGAAACAGTCATGATTTCCCCTCCCCTGTTTACCTGCAGTCTGCAGTCTGCAGTCGCTAACGCCTTTTTTCTATTGCCCCTGGAGCTGGCACGCCAGGTTTCAGTCCTTACAATGCAGTGCTCCTCCTGTCAAGGACGCGGCGCGGGGGATTTCCCCGACAGGGGACATTTGGCAGGAAAGGGTCCTGCCACGGCGTGGGCCATCAGTCTGAAGGCGAGCAATGGCCGTGCCACATGGCACCTTTTTTTCCGCGTCACGTCGCGGCGAACGATTCACTGCCGAATCTTGCCCTTATCACGCCCGGTGGGGAGGGACCGGCTGGTTGCCCGGGGGAGATGAGCCCCTTCCCGGAAAATTTTTTTTACAGCTCCGATTCAATCTGTTCACTTCAATCCGATCGACCCTGGATCGGCTTGGGAGCCGTGGGAAGAAAAGGAGGAAGTTTCCAGCCGGATGGAAGGGACGGATCAGGGAAGCCTCGCGGGCGGCGAATGGCGGAGTAAGGAGGGGACAGCGCCGGCCGGGTGGACGGAGGATACCCGTTTCTGTTGCTGCGCCGGCCTCGGGGCTCCCCTTTGGAGGAGAATCGGCCGGGGGGACTCGCGCCCGGATCGGGCGGGTTGGCCTGGCGGCTGATCAGGCGGCGGAGGGGGTGCCCGCCGCGAAAAACGCCCGGATGCTCTCCACCAGGTCGGGAATGGTGAACGTCTCGGGCTGGATGTTGATGCTAAGGCCGGCTTTTTCGGCGGTGCGGGCAGTGATGGGGCCGATCACGGCGACCCGCACGCCGGCGAGCAGCCGGTGGAGCTCCTCCTGGTCGGCGGCGTTGAGCATGTGGAGGAAATTGGTCACCGTAGAGGAGCTGGTGAAGGTGATCACGTCCACCTGCCGCTCCGCCAGCTCCCGCCGCAGCTCATCGGTCTTAGCCTCCGGCCTGACGTTCCTATAGACGGGAACCACCTGCACGGCGGCGCCGGCCGCTTCCAATTCCTCCGGCAGCACTTCGCGGGCCTTGAGGGCGCGGGGGATAAGAATGCTCTTCCCCGCCATCCCATGGGCGATGAGGCTTGCGGCCAGGCCCTCGCCGGTGAACTCCTCCGGCAGCAGGTCGGCCTTCACGCCATGGGCGCGCAGCTCCTCGGCGGTGGTGGCGCCCACGGTGGCGATCCGCGGCCCTTTGAGATCGCGGGCGTCCATCCCCTTCTCGAACAGCCGGGCAAAGAAGAACCGGATGGCGTTGATGCTGGTGAACACCAGCCAATGGTAGGAGCCGAGCCGGTCGAGCTCCCGGTCGAGCTCCGCCCAGCTGTCCGGCGGGGCCAGGGAAATGGTGGGCCACTCCAGGCAGTCGGCGCCCAGGTCTTCGAGCCGGGCCACCAGGTCGCTCGCCTGCTCCCGGGTGCGGGTGATGAGAATCCGCCGCCCGAAGAGCGGCTTTTTTTCGAACCAGTTGATCTTCTCCCGCAGGCTGACCACCTCCCCCACCACCACCAGGGCCGGGGGCTTGATGTTGGCCTCCCGGACCACCTCGGCGATGTCGGCAAGCGTCCCCACCACGGACCGCTGCTCGGGGGTGGAGGCCCAGCGCACCACCAGGACCGGGGTCTGCGGGTCGCGGCCGTGCTCCATCAGCCTTTGGGTGATGTGCGGCAGGTTCTTGATTCCCATGTAGAAGACCAGGGTGCCGATGCCGGTGGCGAGCTTGTCCCAGGCGATGTTGCTGTCGGCCTTGGTCGGGTCCTCGTGGCCGGTGACGAAGGCCACCGAAGAGGTGTACTGCCGGTGGGTGATCGGCACCCCGGCGTAGGTGGCGGCCGCCGTGGCCGAGGTGACGCCGGGCACCACCTCGAAGGGGACGCCGGCCTCGACCAGCTCCTCGATCTCCTCGCCGCCCCGGCCGAAGATGAAGGGATCGCCCCCCTTGAGGCGCACCACCGTCTTGCCGGCCATGGCGTGCTCCACCAGCATCCGGTTGATCTCGGCCTGGGTATGGGTATGCTTCACCCCGCCCATCTTGCCGGCATAGATGAGCTCCGCGTCCTTGGGGACGTAAGCGAGCAGCTTCTTGCTGGCCAGGTAGTCGTAGACCACCACCTCGGCCTTTTCGAGCAGGGCGCGGCCCTTGACGGTGATCAGACTGGGGTCGCCCGGTCCGGCCCCGATGAGGTAGACCTTGCCGGGCGCGAAGCTCCTGGCGCTTTTCTTGCGTTCCGTTGCCATGCCGGAGAATTCTCCTCGAAAATCATCAGAAGATGGGAGACGGCGCACCCTTTTTTTCGGGGCCGTTTACTACCTAAGAGCCGCTTAGGAGAAGCTTCTGGAATCGATACCGATCACACGTAACAACCGGCTTTCACCCAGCGGCAAGAAGTAAACGGTCACCGGTGCCGTAGATTCGCGCAAGCGCGACCGGCCGCTATAGCAGCGCTATGCGGCCGGTCGCGATCGCGCAAAGATGCGGTGCCGGGGGCCGTTTACAGGGATCAAGCCAGGGGGCGGCCGTAGACTTCCGCCAGGATCCGCTGGCCGCCCATGGCGAGGAGCGCCTCGGCCAACTGGACCCCGAGAGATGCCGCCTCTTTGGGAGGACCGGTGAAGGAGCGGCGCAGCAGCTCGCTGCCGTCCACCGCGGCGATGAGGCCGGTCACGGTGAGCTTGCCCCCCCGCAGCTCCGCATAGGCGCCCAGGGGAACCTGGCAGCCGCCCTCCAGCCGCTTCAAAAAGGCGCGCTCCGCCTCGACCGCGACCGCGGTCTCTTCGTGGTGGAGGAAGGAAATGAGACCGTACACCTCGGGATCGTTCCGCCGCAGCTCGAGCCCCAGGGCGCCCTGGGCCACGGCCGGCAGCATTTCCTCGGGGGCGAGATGGGAGGTGATCCGCGCGCTCAGCCCCAGCCGGTTGAGGCCGGCGGTGGCCAGGATGACCGCATCGAACTCCCCCTCGTCCAGCTTGCGCAGGCGCGTTTCCACGTTGCCCCGCAGATCGACGATCTCGAGATCCGGCCGGAGATGGGCGAGCTGCGCCCGGCGGCGCAGGCTGCTGGTGCCCACCCGCGCCTTCTGCGGCAGCTCTCGCACCCGCGAGCACGTGTGACAGACAAACGCGTCCCGGGGGTTCTCCCGCTGGGGGACAACCCCCAGGAACAGCCCATCCGGAAGCTCCGCCGGCACGTCCTTCATGCTGTGGACGGCCAGGTCCGCCTCCCCGCGCAGCATAGCTTCCTCGATTTCCTTGACGAAGAGGCCCTTGCCCCCGACCTTGGCCAGCGGCACGTCGGTGATCTTGTCGCCCTTGGTGACGATCTTCACCAGCTCGACGGAAACCCCGGGGTTGCGCGCCTCGATCTGCTCCTTGATCCAGGTGGACTGGGTCAGGGCCAGCAGGCTCTTGCGGGTCGCGATCCTGATCGTTTTCTTCATGCGGGTCCTTTTTGGGGCTCTCAGCTGTCAGCTTTCAGCCGTCAGCAAAGGCATAAAAAACCAAAAGCTCATCATCGCCACCCGGATCGGATGAGACGGTGTATTCTTCGGCCTTTGATTTTTGCTGATCGCTGACCACTGACAGCTGAAAGCTATCAGTGACACGTGCCGCAGCTGCCGCCAGCGCAGCCCGAGCATTTGGAGCCGGCGCCGGTCACGGTCTGGCCCCCTTCGCCCTTCGAGCGGAACGCGAAGGTGGACATCTGCTTTTCCAGCTCACTGCCGCCGCACCGCGGGCAGACCGGCCGCTCGCCTCCCATCACCAGCGTTTCGAACTCCTCGCCGCAGGCGCGGCAGACGAAATCGTACAAAGGCATAAATATATCCTCTTTCTGCTCTGATTTCACGTCCGTTGAACGCGACAGGGAAATTATAGTGATCTCGCGCCCCCCCGAACCCCGGCGGGCGGGAACGAGCAAACGACAAGCTGCCGGCGCAGACCGTCGGCGGAGCGGCCTTTTGCGAGGTTCGACAAATTATAAGCACGAAGAAGAAAAGAAGACAGCGGAAATCGAGATCTGACCATCTCAGGCAAAAAAGTAAAGCAGACGGGCCGGACTTCAAAGCCATCCTGTCGTGCTGATTTTCTGAAAGGCCAAGGCCGGGAAGCGTTCACAGGTGCCACAGGTCCGCGCAAGCGCTCCTGGCCGCTATAGCAGCGCTATGCGGACAGGAGTGATCGCGCGAAGATGGGGTGCCTGGGGGCGCTGACCCTCAAGGGCGGGAGAGGCGGT
>JAJYKH010000146.1 GCA_021788685.1 Deltaproteobacteria bacterium
CCGATCTTGTATTTGTTAGGTTTGGCGCGATTGCCGTATAATGGAGCCAAGGGGAAGAAATTCATGAAGATAATCCATTTCGCACCCATGCTCCTCATGGGTGCCTCGCTCTATTTCGCCTTTGCCGGCCAAGCCGCCGCAGGCAGTCAGCTCCGCAAGGCCACCTTCGCCGGGGGGTGCTTCTGGTGCATGGAAAAGCCCTTCGAGGAGCTGCCCGGGGTGGTTTCGGTCACCGCCGGCTACACCGGCGGCACGAGCAGCAATCCCGATTACGACACGTATGCGGCGGGCGGACATGTGGAGGCGGTGCAAATTGCCTACGATCCGGGCCGGATCTCCTACGAGAAGCTGCTCGATGTCTTCTGGCACCAGATCGACCCCACCGATGCGGGCGGCCAGTTCGTGGACCGGGGGCAGCAGTATACCACGGCCATCTTCTACCACGATGGGGAGCAGCAGCGGCTGGCCGAGGAGAGCAAGCGGGCGATCGAGGCGCGGAAGATCTTCGACAAGCCCATCGTCACTCCCATCCGGCCGGCTCGTCCTTTTTATCCGGCCGAGGCCTACCACCAGGACTATTACAAGAAAAACCCTATCCGCTACCGGTATTACCGGTACGGCTCGGGCCGCGACCAGTTCCTGGACCGGATCTGGGGCGAGCAGCGCAAGGAGTGGAGCGTGGCGGAGCTGAAGCGGAAGCTCACTCCCCTTCAGTACAAGGTGACCCAGGAGGGGGCCACCGAGCCCGCCTTCGACAACACTTACTGGAACAACAAGGCTCCAGGCATTTACGTGGATATCGTCTCCGGGGAGCCGCTCTTCTCGTCGCTCGACAAATACGACTCCGGCACCGGCTGGCCCAGCTTCACCAAGCCGCTGGTGCCCGGGAATGTGGTGGAGCGGGAGGACCGCACGCTCCTTTTTTCGTTGCGGACCGAGGTGTTGAGCCGGGAGGGCGACAGCCACCTCGGCCATGTTTTCGATGATGGGCCGCCGCCAACCGGCAAGCGGTATTGCCTCAACTCGGCGGCGCTCCGCTTCGTTCCGGCGGAGGACCTGGAAAAGGAAGGGTACGGGCAGTTTCGTTCCCTCTTCGCCAAGGAGCGCACGCCGGTCCGAACGCAATAACATGCAAGGGGGTGTCAATGGCCAAGATCATGCGAATCGAAGAAGGAAGAAAGCAGCGGGAGAGCGACCATGAGCCCGGGTATTGCCCCCACAAGTACGTCACGGTCTATGCAGCCACCCGGCTGGTGAGCTGTGCCACCTGCGGCGCCTGCCTCGATCCCTTCGACGTGCTCCTTGATCTCACCAAGGGCTCCCTGCCCGGGGTGCCGGAACGGGACGAGGAGCGGGCCATGGCCCTGGAGATCGTCAAGCGCCGGAACAAAACCAAAAAGAAAGAGGATTCCGACGAGGAGTAATCTTCCTTTTTCCCGTCGCCTTTTGCTCGCCCGGTACTGCCGGGTTTTTTTGTCTGCTCCCTGGCGGCAATTCCTGGAAGCCAATGGAATGTGGGGATGAAAAAAAAGCGGCATCGCCTTTGTTTTGGCCACAGCTCAAGGAGTGCCAAGGGGAATGGGAAATATCGCGGCTGGTGCAGGGCGGGAAGGATGGACCTCCGGATGGGGGTGCGTCAGCAGCAGCTCACTTGATGAAGTCGGAAAGGGAAGGCTTCCGCTGGTGATCCGAGCAGCCGCAGCCATTCCCGTGCTCGTGGCCGGGGGCGGCCGGCGCGCCGGTGTGGAAGTGCACGAATTCTTGCCTGAGCAGCTCTTTCAAGTCGCCGGGGGCGTGCTCCATGCAGTAGACCAGGGCCTCGTCCTGCTCCGGGGAGCCGCTCTCGGCGGTAAGGCAGATGTGGAGGGCCTCTTCAAACGATCGGAAGATCATAAGGATACCTCGTTGGTCATCGAAATTGTGGAAACGATCAGCGCCAGGTCACCCTGGTCTCCTTCCGCCGGGGGATGCGCTGGTAGCGGTGCTTGGGATAGCCGATCATCATCGCCCCGGTGATGGTTTCGCCGGAGGGCAGGGCAAGCTTTTCCCGGAGCGGCGGCCAGTTGCTGGCGGCGAGAAACAGGAGCCCTGCCCAGCAGGTGCCCAGCCCTTCGGTGACTGCCGCGAGATCCAGGGTGGCGAGGGCGATGGTGCTGTCGATTACTCCGCCCCGGTGGCTTTCCGGGGCATGGGTGACCAGGAGGCAGGGGGCGGAGCGGAGGATGGGGTCGAGCCCCTGCTCCCAGGCCCCGATCCACCGCTTCACTCCAAAGGCAGCGGCCATGGGAGAATTGGTGGCGAGGAGGTCTCGCATCCAGTCGACGGCGCCGGCCGCGAGCTCTTCCCGGGCCTCCTTGCCGGTCACCACCAGCCAGCTGATGAGCTGGGTGTTCTTGCCGGTGGGGGCGTAGCGCACCATGTCGAGCAGGCGGACCAGCTTTTCCCGCTCCACGGGCTTGTTTTTGTAAACCCGGACCGAGCGCCGGAAGCGGACGAGGTGGTCGAGCGCCTCGGCCGCGGGCAGCCGCTCCGGCTCCACCCGGGCGCAGCCGGCCGGGTCCATGGTGGCAAGGGCGAAGGCGCCGGTGGGGCAGACCGCCACGCAGTGGCCGCAGTCGATGCACACCTTCTCCGCGCCGGGCACCGGCTCCGGCATTCCGCTTTCCATGGTGATCAGCCCATAAGGGCACTCGGCGGCGCAAAGGCCGTCCTTTGCACATTTATTCTGGTCGATGGTGAAGAGGGACATGGGTGGCTCCTGGTTCTCAGCTCGGGATGAAGGAAATCATAACGGTTCCCGAGTGGCTTTTCAATTCTCGATTCATTCCCGGAAATCTAGCAGGGGAAAGGCTCCTCACCCCCGCTTCCATCGCTTGCTCTCATTCTTGTGATACAGGTCGAAGAAGATGACGCTCTGGTCGGGAAAGGTGGGGCAGCCGGGGCAGGAGTCCTGCTGGCGGCGGTTTTCCTTGCGGCAGATGGAGCAGTAATAATAGATCAGCCGATAGTCGCTTCGGCCGACGTACTTCTTGAACCGACCGCCATAAAGGCCGCGCATTTTGCCGTCGGCGTCTCCGGGGTTGTCGAGGAGGCGCGCGATGACCTTCACGATCCGCTCGTAGCCGGCCGGGTCCTCGGTGCGGACCTTCTCCAGACGGGCGGCGAACTGGGCCGTCGGCTGATAGAGGTAGACGCTCACGGCGGGAAGGAAAGGTGCGCAGAGGTCTTATGCTGATTATTCAGAAAAGGAATAGTGTTTGCGCACCGGCCGGGACACCTTCCAGAAGCAGTCCATCCCCTTGGGGAAAGTCACGTAGTCGCCGGTGCCGAGGTGGACTTCACCGCCCTCGGTCTGAACCGTGATCTCCCCTTCCAGGATGTAGCAGGTTTCCTCCTGGTCGTAGTGCCACTCGAACTCCGACACCTCGCACTCCCAGATCGGCCAGCCAAAGACGCCCCGGCTCCGGAGCGTCGCCTCGTCGCACTTCTCGATGGTGACGTGCATTGTGAACCCAATGAGAATCGAAAATTTAGAATTGAGAATAGCCGCGAGCTTTTGGATACTCCGTTCACCCATTCTACATCAAGTAAACGATGGCCGCCCCGCTCTGCTCCCGCCCCTTCTTCTCCCAGCGGTAAGCGCGGAGGAGGCCCCGCTCCAGGAGGGCCATAAGCTGGTGCTCGGTTACGTCGGGGAGCACGGCCGGGCCTTCGGAGTGGAGGCCCCGGCCGGTAATGATCCGCAGGGTGGCGAGCTTCAGGCCGCGGGCGGTCTGGACGAAGCGCTCGATGCGGGTGGCTGCCTCCGGGCCGGTGAGTCCGTGGAGATCGAGCTCCGCCTGGGGGGCGGGGTATTCCCGGAGCCGTTCCGCTTCGGACCGCCGCTTCCGGGGGGCGAGCCGCTTTTCCTGCAGGGCCTGCCTGACCTCCGGCGCTGCGAGCGATTCTTCCAGAAGCTCAGCGAAGCTCTCCTGGATGCTTTTGTCGCCGGTGGGCTCCTCCGGGCGGTGGGGCCGCTGGGTGCCGGACTGCCGCTTCGAGGGGACGGGCTGTTTCTCCTCAGCGCTCTGCCTGGCCGGGGGCGCAGCAAGGGATTCTCCGAAAAGCTCGGCGAAGCTCTCCTGAGCGCTCGTGTCACCGAAAAGAAGGTCTTCCCCCCGGAGGACGGGCAAGCCGCTCCGGGTCAGCCGGGGCTGCTTCGGCGGCTCCGGCTGCCGGTCGTCGGGCGGTTGCTCTTGTCGGTGCTGCCGGTGGTCGGGACACACCCGGCGCTGCTGTCGTGAGGGTTGGCGCTTGCCCATGATCTCCTGGTTGCCTCCGGTGCCGATCCCCTCCAAGCTAACACAAACAGATGGGGGGCCAAACAGGTTTCCATCACCAGCGGCCGCGAAAAATCCGTTCGGCGGCCAGCTTTCTCCGCCTCGCCAAAAGCCGCTCCGCCTTCCCACCCGCCGGGGCTCGGGGGTTTTTGCAAGATCATCAGCTTTGATCGTGGTATGGTTTCCCGAGCCGCGCGAGCCCTGCGATGGAGCTGCTCCTCCACTATAACGGGCTCGCCATCCATGTGGCCGGGGATTGCCTGGCCAAGGTCTTCAAAAAGTTTTGACGGAATGGACGAGAAGCTCCGAGGGATAGCCGCCCGCTTCGGGCTGGGAGCGGAAGTCGCGGAGATCCGGCCCATGGGGGCGGGGAACGTGAACGACACCTTTCTGGTCAGCCTGCAGGACGGCGGCCGGCGGGTCCTCCAGCGGCTCAATTCCCGGGTCTTCCAGCGCCCCGAGCAGGTGATGGCCAATCTGCGCGTGCTCTACGACCATCTGGCCGGCCAGCTCGGTCGCGAGGAGGGCCGCTGGGAGGTGCCGGCGATCCACTGTTCTCCGGAAGGCGGCGACTACGTGCTCGATTCCGACGAGGGCTGCTGGCGGCTGCTCGGCTTTATCGAGGGGGCGAAGGCCTACGATACCGTGCAGGACACTGCCCACGCCCGGGAGGCGGGACGGGCCCTGGGCCGCTTCCATCGCCTAGTGAGCAGCCTCGCTCCGGCGCGGCTCCACGACATTCTGCCCGGGTTCCACGTCACCCCTGCCTATCTGTCGGCCTATGATGCGGTCGTGGACGAGGGTCGATCCGGGAGCACCGACAGCCGCTGGTGCCGGCGGTTCATCGCCGAGCGGCGGGAGTTGGCTCCGGCCCTGGAAGAGGCGCGTGCCCGGGGCGAGCTGCAGGTGCGGCCCATCCATGGCGATCCCAAAGTGAGCAACATCATGATTTCCGAGGAAACCGGCCGGGCGGTGGCCCTCATCGATCTCGACACCGTGAAGCCGGGGCTTATCCATTATGATATCGGCGACTGCCTCCGCTCCTGCTGTAACCCGGTGGGCGAAGAGACCGGCGACCCGGCGGCGGTGCGGTTCGACCTCGATTTCTGCCGCGCCATCCTGGCCGGCTACCTGGAAGAGGCGGGAGGCTTCCTCACCGCGGCCGACCGGCAGCATATCTTCACGGCGGCGCGGCTCATCGCCTTCGAGCTGGGGCTGCGCTTCTTTGCCGACTGGCTTGTCGGGGACCGCTACTTCAAGGCAAGGGACCGGCAGCATAACCTGCGGCGGGCCGTGGTCCAATTCCGGCTCACCGAAGAGATCGAACTGCGGGAAGAGGCCATCCGCGCCCTGGTGGCGGAGCTGTCATGAGCACTTGCGAGCTGGTCCCCTTTCCCGGCGGCGACCATCCCTCCGTGCGCCTGGAGGCGATCCTCCGCCGGGAGGGAGATTCCCTCCTTCTCTGCTATCTGGTGCGGGGCGCCCTCGACCGGGTGGCCCTCCCGGAGCGGGCGGAGCGGCCGGAGCGACGGGACGGATTATGGCGGCAGACCTGCTTCGAGCTGTTCTTCGGCCCCATGGGGGGAAAGGGGTATCACGAGGTCAACCTCTCCCCGGCCGGCCACTGGAACCTCTACACCTTCGATGATTACCGTGCCGGCATGCGGCCGGAGGCGACCGTGGGCTCCCTTGCCTTCACGGTGGCCCGGGACACGGAGTCTCTGGCGGTGGTCCTGGAGCTTGCGCTTGCGTCCCTTTATCCCCCTGGCACGGCGTTGCGGGCGGGACTCGCCACCGTCATTGCCGATCGGGCTGGGCATCCCTCCTACTGGGCTCTGGCCCACGCGGGGGACCGGCCCGATTTCCACCATCGCGGCAATTTTTTGGTGACGATCCGATGAGGGGCAAACGGGCAGGGCAGAAGCCAAGGCTCTCGGCCGGGGTGGTGGTGGTCCGCTCCTTTGCCGGGGAGCCTCGTTACCTTCTGCTGCGCGCCTACTCGTACTGGGACTTCCCGAAGGGGCTGGTGGACGAGGGAGAGGAGCCGCTGGCCGCCGCCTGTCGGGAGGTGGCCGAGGAGACGGGTCTGACTGAGCTCGTTTTCCGATGGGGGGGGGATTTCCGGGAAACGCCCCCTTACAGCAGCGGCAAGGTGGCCCGCTACTACCTGGCGGAGGCCCCGGCCGGCGAGCCATACCTGCCGGTGAGCCCGGAGCTGGGCCGGCCGGAGCACCAGGAATTCCGCTGGTTTTCGGTCAAGGAGGCGCAGGCGGTGGTGGCGGAGCGGGTCAAGCCCGTGCTCGCCTGGGCCCACGAGTTGGTGACTGGGTAAGCTGTCAGCTCTCAGTCATCAGCATTCGGCAAAGCGAAGAAAAGTGTCTGTAAGAACGAGATCGCTTGTGAAAGCGTTTCCAGCCGTATTTCTATCTTCCCGCTGACCGCTCTCATCAATCTTTCAACGGCCGGTATTTCCGCAGCATCGCCTTGGCTGCCGGCGAATTCCAGGGCTGGGGGCCGATGTACTTTTCCCGCAGAATGCCGTTGGCGTCGATGATGAAGGTTTCGGGGACGCCGGTGAGTCCGTAG
>JAJYKH010000147.1 GCA_021788685.1 Deltaproteobacteria bacterium
TGATGGGCCGGAACTGCCCCTCCGCGGCGAGCAGCGGCTTGAAGAGCATGTACTCGTCGGGATCGACCATCCCCTGGACCACCGTCTCGCCCAGGCCTCTCCCGGCATTGATCAGGACGGCGTGGGGGAACCCGGTTTCGGTGTCGAGGGTGAACATGACGCCGGCGCCCCCCAGGTCGGAGCGCACCATGGCCTGGATGCCGATGGACAGGGCCACCTTCAGGTGATCGTAATGGTGGCTTTCCCGATAGCTGATCGCCCGGTCGGTGAAGAGGGAGGCGCAGCAGCGGCGCCAGGCCGCGAGCAGCTCCTCCTCGCCCCTGACATTGAGAAAGGTCTCCTGCTGGCCGGCGAAGCTCGCCTCCGGGAGGTCCTCGGCGGTGGCGCTGCTGCGGACCGCCACCGCGGGGTTGTCGCGGCCGAGCTTCCGGCCGAGGTCGCGGTAGGCCTGCCTGACCGCCCCGGCCACCCCGCCGGGGACTTCCGCCTGCCCGATCATAGCGCGGATGGCGGCGCCCACCTCCGCGAGCTTCGCTTCGTCGTTGCGGTAGAACGCGAGCCGGGCGGCGATCTCATCCCTGAGGTCGTTGGCCGCCAATAGCTCCCAGTACGCCCGCGCGGTGGTGGCGAACCCGTCGGGAACCCGGATTCCCGCCGGCCGGAGGCTGCGGATCATCTCGCCGAGGGAGGCGTTCTTCCCGCCCACGAGCCCCGCGTCGCCCGCGCCCAGCTCGTCGAGCCATATCACGAATCGATCATCGGTCATGCCAGTTCCTCCTGGCACGGGGGCGAAAGCAAACGATTACAGCGTGAGCTCCAGGGTCTCGCCGCCGTGCAGCACATGGGTTTTGTCCTTGAAGCCGATCCGGACCGGCTCCACCTCGCACTTGCGGGCGGCGATCCGCAGCCGGTCGGTGCTGACGTGAAGATCGAGGGCATGCCCGCGGTAGCGGAGGCGCATGCGCAGGTCGGTGAGCTCCGCAGGCAGGCTGGGGTTGAACCAGAGGACGTTCCCCCGCAGCTCGGTTCCGGTGTAGCCCCGCTTGATGAGGTCCACCGACCCGGCCATGGCCCCCAGGTGGATGCCCTCCGGGGTGGTGCCGCCCTGGACGTCCTGGAGGTCGCTGTGCAGGGCCTCGCTGAACTGGCGCCAGGAGGCGGGCCGGTCGGAGCGGGCCAGCACCCAGGAGTGGACCACCCGGCTCAGGGTGGAGCCGTGGGAGGTGCGGCCCAGGTAGTATTCGATGTTGCGGGGGATGGTCTCGTAGGCGAAGGGGTAGCCCAGGCGGCGGAACAGCCTCCCCAGCTCCTCCGAGGAAAAGAGATAGAAGAGCATGAGCACGTCCGCCTGCTTGGAGGCCTTGTACGCGTTGGGGCTGTCCCCCTCCGCCTCGAGGATGCGGTCGAGCCGCTGGATGTTGCCGTACTTCCGCCGGTAGCCCTCCCAGTCGAATTCCGCGAGCTGCTCGTAGCCCTCGAACTGGCTGATGATCCCGTCCTCGTGGAAGATCACCCGCATCCGGGTGCTCACCTCCCGCCAGTGCCGCATCTCGTCCGGGCCGAGATCCAGCCGCTCGCAGAGCTCCTGGCGCCGGTCGTGGGTGAGGAGATCGAGCAGGTCGAGGGCGCAGCAGAGCACCCAGACCGCCATCACGTTGGTGTAGGCGTTGTTGTTGAGCCCCGGCCCGTCCGCGCCGGGATAGTGGTCGTGGTACTCGTCAGGCCCCATCACCCCCAGGATCTCGTACCGGTCGAGGTCCGGGTTGTAGGTGGCGATGCTCGCCCAGAAGCGGGCGATCTCGAGGATCATCTCCGCCCCGTAGAAGGAGAGGAACTCCATGTCCAGGGTCACCTGGTAGTACTGCCAGATGTTGTAGGCGATGGTGGCGTTCACGTGCCGCTGGAGGCGGGTGTTGTCGGGGAGCCAGCGGCCCGACTTCGGGTTGAGGTGCAGCTCCTGGCTTTCCTCCCGGCCGTCGCTGCCGCTCTGCCACGGGAACATCGCCCCCCGGTAGCCGGCGCCGGCCGCCGCCGCCCGGGCCTCGTTCAGGCGCCGGTAGCGGTACCGCAGGAGCGCCCGGGTGATCTCGGGCACCCGGAAGTTGAGGAGGGGGAAGACGAACATCTCGTCCCAGAAGACGTGGCCGCGGTAGGCCTCGCCATGCCAGCCCCGGGCGGGAATGCCCGCGTCGAGATCCATGGTGCTCACGGAGGCGGTCTGGAGCAGGTGGAAGACGTGCAGCCGGAGGATCATGGCCGTTTCCTCGGTGGCTTTCGGATCGTCGAGCTTGATCTCGATGTCGAACAACCGCCAGAGGTGGCTCCACGCCTGGCTGTGGCTGGCGAGCAGCCCGGCGAAGCTCCCGGCCCGCCGGCTCGCCTTTTCGGCCTCAAGCCCGCACTCGGCAATGGCCTGGTCGCCCGAGGTGTAGAGGGCCACGACCTTTTCCAGGCGCAGCTCCTGCCCCCGGCCGATGTGAATGCTGAGCTGCTGGCCGATATACCCCGGCTCGGCGACGACGGACCGTTTGAGGGCCAGGGGGTGGCTGTTCTGGAAGACGCGGGTCCTCGCGGTCAGGGCCGCGTAGAGCCTGGATTGGCTGGTCTGGACCTGGAGAAAGATGGTCTCCTCGTCGAGGGGCTCCTGGGCCACCGGCTCCAGGTGGGTGTTCCCCAGCTGCCGGTAGCGCTCCACCCCGCCGTTGATTACCCGGCCGTCCAGGGCGGTGCGGATTTCGAGGGGACCCGACCAGTTTTCGGGGGTGAGGGTCATTTCGAGGGCCGCGTAATGGGGCGAGCGCATGTGGACCAGCCGGCGGCTGCGGAGCAGGGTGATCCGGCCCTTGCCGTCCCGGAAGCGGATGGTGTGGAGCAGGACGCCCTGCTGGAGGTCGAGCACCTGCCGGTACACGAGCAGCTCGAATTTCACCAGGTCGAACCAGCTCTCGCCGTCGATCCGGAACGAAAGGGGCAGCCAGTTGGGAAAGTTGACGAGGTCCTCGTTCTCGATCACCCGGCCGGCAATCGTGGTCTGGAGGCGGTTGTAGCCGCCCGCCAGGTAGGTGCCGGGATAGTGGACGTTGTCGGCCACCGCCTCCGGCCGGGCGCCCCGGGTGGCGAAGAACCCGTTGCCCAGCGTGCAGAGGGTCTCCCGCAGCCCCTCCTGCTCCGGTTTGAACCCGTCGTAGGCAAGGGACCAGGAGGAGGAGCCGTCCCCGGCGGCGGGGATCTCGGGCTGGGATGGATATGAAATCATGCGGGACCGTGATGGGAATTGGAGAAGAATCCGAACGTCGGACATCGAACATCGAACGTCCAACGTTGAATGGTCGACGCGCGATGCTCAAAACGAGTCATCGCCTATTTTTCCAGATATCCTGCCAGCCGTTCCAGAAACTCCCGCACCTGGCCGGTGTCGTCCAGCCGGTAGCGGGCCGCGGTCAGCCGGTCGCCATCGCTGACCACGATCCCCAAGCCGCTGGCCTGCAGCTCGAGGAAGGCGTCCTCGTCGGTGAGGTCGTCGCCCAGGTAGACCGGCAGCACGTCCGGCCGATCCAGCCCGAGGCGCGCCAGGAGCCAGGCCACGGCCCGCCCCTTGTCCCAATCCATGTCAGGCCGCAGCTCGAAGACCTTCTTCCCCCCGGACATCCGCAAACCGCCAAAGCCGGCGCGCACTTCCTCGACCGCCGGCTCCACCTTTCCGGCCGCGTCGGCCGCCGCCTCCCGGAAATGAACGGCCACGGCAAAGGTCTTGCGCTCAACCCACACCCCGGGCAGCCCGGCGAGCCGGGCGGTCAGCTCCTTTGCCGCCCGGGCCAGGGCCGGGAGGAATTCCCTCCCCTTCTGGAAGGCAAATTCGCCCCGGGGACCGGCGATGTCGAACCCATGGCTCGCGGCATAGTGGATGTCGTCGATATCGACCATCGCCCGGATGTCGGCCAGGTCGCGGCCGCTGACGACCGCGACCGTGGTGCGCGCCGCCAGGCGGCGGATCACCTTCCGTGTGGATTCCGGGAGCAGCGCCTCCCGGGGGTGGCGGACGATGGGCGTCAGGGTGCCGTCGTAATCGAGGAGAAAGACGGGCCGCCGGGTCCGGAGCAGGGCAACGATTCCTTCGAGCTGGTCCAGGGCGGAGGGGAGCGAAGCCATGGCGGCCAAGGGCGGCAGCAGCTCCCCTTCGCTGGCAAGCTCGCCCAGATCGGCCACCACCAGATCGGCGCCGGCCTGGCGCAGCTCCTCCGGGTCCCCGTCCCGCGCCACCCCGATCACCAGCCCGAAGCCGCCCCGGCGCCCCGCCTCGACCCCGGCCCGCGCATCCTCCACCACCACCGCCCGGGCCGGCTCGGCCCCGAGCGCCTCGGCGGCCATGAGGTAGACGTCGGGCGCCGGCTTGCCGGGCAGGTGGATGGTCTCGACATCGATGCCGTCCACCTTGGCGTCGAAGCAGTCGGCGATGCCGGCCGCGCGGATCACGGACATGGCGTTCTTGCTTGAGGAAACCAGGCCGATTTTGAAGCCGCGCGCCCGCAGCGCCCTGATCAGCCGGACGCTCGTGGCGAAAACCTCCGGCCCTTTTTCCTTCAGCTCGTCCTGGAAATAGACGTTCTTGCGGTTGCCGAGGCCGGCGACCGTCACCTTGTCCGGCGGATCGTCCGGATCCCCCCAGGGAAGGGCGATCCCCCGGGAGGCCAGGAAGCTCGCCACGCCGTCGTACCGCGGCTTGCCATCGACGAAGCGGCGGTAGTCCTCCTCCGTAAAGGGACGGAAGTCCTCTCCCCGTTCCTCCGCCCGCCTCCGGAGCCAGCCGTCGAACGTCCGCTTCCAGGCGGCGAAGTGGATGGAGGCCGTCCGGGTCACCACCCCGTCCAAGTCAAAGATCACCGCATCGAGCTGCTCTCTCGACAGGGTGGCCGCCGCCGGCCGCTCCCGGGTCTCTGTCCCGCTCAAACCGGTCCCTCCTGGTTCCTGCTTGGTGGCCTTTCATCCACATCCTATCATATCCCTGCCCCCAAAATGGAGCAGGCCTCCTTTTCCGCCTCCCCGCTTCCGCCTCTTTGACAGCCCTCCCCTCCGGCCCTTATACTGGAATTATTAAATGCTTGTTTTGCCGTCGCATTCAAATTCCAATACTTCGGCACCTCGCCCGTCCGCCGGCTATCCGGTTGCCGCCGGGAATGACCCGGCCGGCTCCCTCCGGGAACCTGGTTTGGGGGAAACGATGATCATCCCGGGTTTCTTTTTCTCCCTCGTCATCGCCCTGGTCCTGAGCCTGCTCTTTGCCTGGCTCATCCGCCGCCGGGGGCCGCGGGCCGGCTTTTTCTGGTTTTTTATCCTCATCTTCCTGGCAACCTGGGCCGTCGGCATCTGGGCGCGGCCCTTTGGCCCCTCCCTCTGGGGAGTCTACTGGCTCACCTTCGTGATCGTGGGCGTGATCGTGGCCCTGCTCGCCACCCTTTATGCCCTGCGGCAAACGCCGGACGAGCCCTTCCGGAGCGTGGAGCGGCGGGAGCAGCTCTCCCGCAACGAAACCATGGACATGCTGAACCATCTCGGCCGCAGCAAGAAAGCCAAGGAGCTGACCTATGTCACCCTGGGCATCTTTTTCTGGGCGCTGCTGTTGTTCCTGCTCGCGATCATCGCTGGCCGGTACCTTTTCGCCTGAGCATGCCGGGGGAAGAACAATGGACCGGAGACAGAAGCCAGCAGCCGGGAAAGGGACGAGGTACGGGCCGCTCGCCAGGAGACCCCCTTGGGCGGGCCTCATCCTCTTTGCCGTGGCCTGGATCGGCTTTCTCCGTGCGATCGGGCTGCTCTCGCCGGCCGGGGGAACCGCCAGCGTCCCTTACGCGGTCTTCAAGGAGCAGCTCCGGCGCGGCAACGTGGCCGAGATCACCATCGCGGGCCGGGGCATCCAGGGCATCTTTCATCGGCCGGTCGCCACGGGGCGGCCAGGCGAGAGGACGGCGGGGGAACCCGTCACCCGCTTCGGAACGACCCTCCCTCCCTGCGGCGATGGCGAGTTGGTGACCTTGCTCACGGCCCGGAAGGTGATGGTCCGTGCGGAACCCCCGGAGGATGGCTGAGGCTGAGCGGATGACCTGCCGGGCCTGCGCGCCCCGCGATCCGGCGCTGCCCGGGGGGAGGAGCGGGCGGGCCCGGGGGGATGAAAAAATGGTGTCATCTTGGCATTAACCTCGAACCATTCTTGAATCGAAAAGGAGCCGCCCATGCCCGAGCTGCCCGACGTGGAAGTCTTCAAACGATACCTGGACGCCAACGCCCTCCACCAGAAGATCGTGGCGGTGGAGGTCCGCCATCCCCGCATCCTCCGCAACACCACCGCCGACCAGCTTGCCCGCGAGCTGGCCGGCCAGTCCCTGGAAACCTCCCGCCGGTACGGCAAGCACCTGCTGGTGGGGTTGAGCGGCGGGAAATGGCTGGCCGTCCACTTCGGAATGACTGGGTATTTCGCTTATTACGGCCAGCCGGAGGAGGAGCCGCCCCACGCCCGTCTCGTTCTGACCTTTGACAACGGCCGCCGCCTGGCATACGACTCCCTGCGCATGCTGGGCGGCATCGAGCTGACCGCCGACCCGGAACAGTACATCCGCGAGCATGAGATGGGACCGGACGCCATGGACGACCGCTTCGATCTCGCCGCCTTCAAGAAGGCCCTGGCCGGCAGATCGGGCCGGATCAAAGGGGCCCTCATGGACCAGCAGGCCCTGGCCGGCATCGGCAATATTTATTCGGACGAGATCCTGTTCCAGGCAGGGCTTGACCCAAAGCGCAAGGTGGGCAGCCTCAACGAAGAGGAGGCCCGGAAGCTGTACCAGGCCATGAAGCAGGTGCTGCAGACCAGCATCGACCGGGGGGCCGACCCGCAGCAGTTTCCCGCAG
>JAJYKH010000148.1 GCA_021788685.1 Deltaproteobacteria bacterium
CGAGGAAGCTCACCGCCTTGGTTTCGTCGAGCAGCCGGTGGAAGCCCGCAAGCTCGAGCCCGAGGGCCTCGGCCATCTCCTCGTCGGTGGCCGGCCGGCCGAGCCGTTTTTCCAATTCACCGCAGACACGCTCCAGATCATGCAGCTTGCGCCGGATGGAGCGGGGCACCCAGTCGAGGGAGCGGAGCTCGTCGAGCATGGCCCCCTTGATGCGGAACTCGGCATAGGTTTTGAATTGGACGTCCTTGGCGGTGTCGAATTTGTCGATGGCATCGATCAGGCCGATGATCCCGCAGCTGATCAGGTCATCCACGGCGACATGGGCGGGAAGCCGGGCGGCCAGGCGTACAGCGATGTATTTGATGAGCGGGGTGTAGGTGAGGATGAGATCGTCCCGCATGGCGGGGTCGAGCCCTTCGCCATGATTGAAATAGACCTGGGTGTAATCCTTGAACTTGGCTGATTGCTTGCGGCCCATTTTCTGAGAGGTACGGGGGTTCGCTGACGCCACGGTTTCGGCCTCGCTCGGATGTAGTTTGGACACGAGTTTACAGCTCCAGCAGCCTCTGCCAGAAGAATTTGATGTTGCCGTCGTCGGCCGATTGGGGGGCTTCGGCCAGGACCTGCGCCGCCAGTCTGCCGAACATGCGGCTGCTGGGGGCCTCCGGGTGGATCTCGCTCACCAGCCGCTGGGCGCGCACCGCCCTGGGCAGCTTGTCGTCATAAGGAATGTAGCCCAGGAAGTCGAGGGAGAGCGAGTCGAGGAAGCGGTCGGCGACCAGGCTCAGCTTGCGGAAGACCGCCAGGGCTTCCTTCTCGTCCTGGCAATGGTTGACCAGGATGCGGAACCGCTTGACGTCATGCCGGCCGGAAAGCACTTTGATGAGCGCGTAGGCATCGGTGAGCGAAGTGGGCTCGGGGGTCAGGAGCACCACCCGCTCCTGGGCAGCCAGGTTGAAGTAGACCACGTTGTCGTTGATTCCCGCCCCGGTGTCGATGAGCAGCACGTCCACCTCCGGGCTGAGGGCTTCCATCTCCCCCATGAAGTAGAGCTTCTGGCTTTCTGTGAGGCCGGCGAGCTCCATGATGCCCGAGCTGGCCGGCAGGATCTGCATGCCGGCCGGACCCTCCACCAGGATTTCGGAGAGGCTTTTTTCGCCGATCAGCACATGGTGGAGGTTGTAACGGGGGGTGAGGCCGAGGAGGATGTCCACGTTGGCCAGGTTGAGGTCCCCGTCGAGGACCATGACCTTTTTGCCCAGCCGCCCCATGGCGAAGGCCAGGTTGACCACCACGTTGGTCTTGCCCACCCCGCCCTTGCCGCTGGTGACGCAGATCACCCGGGGAGCGCTCCCGTTCGGGACGCCGGCCGGTCCCTGCCGCCGGGCGGCCGGACTGTTCATCATTCTTTGAAGGGTGTCTGCCTGGTTCATAGGATGTCCCTGTAGGGTTGGCTCTGCCAGGATGCGGGGGAGGCGGCCGCCTGCAGCTCGGGGGCCACCGCCTGCCAGCCGTGCTTGAACAAGGTTTCCAGAAAGCCCCGGGAGGCGGGCAGGAAGTCTTCCGGCACCCGCTGGCCGGTGCCCAGGCCGGAAACCGGGAGGGCGGAGGCCACCACCTCCTGGCAGAGCCCGGCGTAGGCCCGGGTTTCGTCGAGCTTCGTGATCATCAGTCCGGCCGGGGCGATGGGCGCATAGCTTTCGATCACCCGGGCCAGGTCTTCCTTTTTTGTCGTGGCGCTGATGGTGAGATAGGGCGCGATCCCGGGCGCGACCGCGAACCACTCCCGTAGCTCGACAATGTGCTGCTGGTCGAAGGGACTTTTGCCGGCGGTGTCGATGATGATCACCTCCTTGTCCCGGTGGCGGTCGATGGCCTGCTGCAGCTCTTTCTTGCGCAGGGCGATCTCGCAGGGCAGCCGCATGATCCGGGCGTAGGTCCGGAGCTGGTCGGTCGCGCCGATCCGGTAGCAGTCCATCGAGAGGAGGGCCACCTTGCAGCCCTCCCGCAGGAGATACCAGGCTGCCAGCTTGGCCGCGGTCGTGGTTTTGCCGACGCCGGTGGCGCCGACCAGGGCGAGCAGGAGGGGTCCTTTCCCGGTGGCGGGCCGCTGGGGCAGCTCCACCTGCAGCTGATCGAGCAGCCGGTCCCGCCACTGGGCGACCTCTTCGGGCCTGGGCCTGGGCGCCTGCGGGCGGGGGAGAGCGGGGGGCGCGGGTTGGGGCCGTGCTTCAGCGGGTTGGGGCCGTGCTTGAATGGAAGCAGCCGCTGCAAGGCGTTTGCGCAGCTGCTGGGCCTCGATGCTGATTTCCACTTCCAGGGCGGGTCGATCCGGCAGGGGGGGGCGCACGGGGGCGGCGGGAGGGGGCTCTTTCCGGCGGGATGCCGCGGGGGTGCTCTCAATGGATGGAGACTTACCGGTGATCTCCTCCAGGTCGTAGTCCATGGCGGCCACCACCTCCACCCAGGTCTCCCCTCCCTTTTTGGCCACCCCGCCGCGCACGGGGGCGATGGTTCGGGAGGCCAGGATGACGGCGTCTTCCCCCATCTCTTCCTTGACCTTGGCGAGTGCCGTGGTGGTGTCCGGTGCCTCGAATCGTCTGATCCGCATGATGGAGCTCGGGGAGATGATGTTGTTCTTCTTACTGCATGCTTCTGCCGCTTGCAAGCCGCCTCAGAGCTTTCCTATCGCCGGGGGTTCACCTCGATCGTGCCCACGGACTGGATCTTGACCTGGGGGGTCAGCTCCCCGTGAGAGAGCACCATCACCTGGGGGAGGAACCGTTCCAGCAGGCGGCGGAGGTGCCGGCGAACGGGCGGCGAGCAGAGGATCACGGGCTGATGCCCCTCGGCGGTGACCTTCTCGGCCTGCTCCTGGATGGCCTCGAGGAGCCGCTGAGCCAGATTGGGCTCGAGGGCCAGATGGGAGCCCTGCTCGTTTTTCTGAATGGATTCCCGGAGCAGGTCTTCCACCTTGGTGGCCAGGGTGAGCACCGGCAGCGTATGGTCCTCCTCGAGGAAGGCGGTGAGAATGGAGCGCGCCAGCTTCTGCCGCACGTATTCGGTGAGAATGTCGGGGTCCTTGGTCTTGGGACCATAGTCGGCAAGGGTTTCGCAAATGGTGAGCAGATCGCGGATGGAGACCCGCTCCCGGAGAAGCTGCTGCAGCACCTTCTGCACCCCGCCCAGGGTGAGCACTCCCGGCACCAGCTCTTCCACCACCTTAGGATGGGTTTTGGCCAGGTTGTCCAGCAGCTTCTGGGTATCCTGGCGGCCGAGCAGCTCCTCGGCATGCGACCGCAGCTGCTCGGTGAGATGGGTGGCCACCACGGTCGAGGGGTCCACCACCGTGTAGCCGGCCACCTGGGCCTCCTCCTTCTTCCCGGGGGCGATCCAGAGGGCGGGCAGGCCGAAGGCCGGCTCCTTGGTGGGAACGCCCTCCACCTCCCGTTTGGCCGCCCCGGCGTCCATGGCGAGCAGGTAGCCCATCATCACCTCGCCGCGGGCGATCTCGATGCCTTTGAGCTGGAGGACGTATTCGTCCGGCTTGAGCTGGAGGTTGTCGCGCACGTGAAGCGGCGGCACGATCATCCCCATGTCCATGGCGAACTGGCGCCGGATGGCCCGGATGCGCTCGAGAAGGTCCCCCTCCTGCTTTTCGTCGACCAGCGGGATGAGGCCATAGCCCACTTCCAGCTCCAGGGTGTCCATGGCGAGGAGGCTTTCCACCGCCTCGGGCGAGCCGGCCGGCGGCTCGCTCGCTTTCTGCTTGGCCTCCTCGGCGGCGCTCTGCCGGCTGGCGGCCTGTTTCTGGAAGGCCAGGTAGGCCGCCCCGCCCATCATGGTCCCCAGGGCGAGGAAGGGGAGATGGGGCAGGCCGGGGACCAGGCCGAACAGGATGATGATGCCGGCGGATACGGCCATGGCCTGGGGCTGCAAGCCGAACTGGCGGCTGAGCTCCTCGCCCATGGAGGAATCGGAGGCGGCCCGGCTCACGATGATGCCGGCGGAGGTGGAGATGATGAGGGCCGGAATCTGGGAGACCAGCCCGTCGCCGATGGTGAGCAGGGTATAGGTATGGGCGGCCTGGCCGATGGCCATGCCGTTCTGGATGATCCCGATGAAGAGCCCGCCGAGGATGTTGACCGCCATGATGACCAGGCCGGCGATCGCCTCGCCGCGCACGAACTTGCTCGCGCCGTCCATGGCCCCGTAGAACTCGGCCTGGCGGGAGATTTCCTTTCGCCGCGCCTTGGCCTGCTCCTCATTGATCAGCCCGGAGTTGAGGTCGGCGTCGATGGCCATCTGCTTGCCGGGCATGGCGTCCAGGGTGAAGCGGGCGGCCACCTCGGCGATGCGGCCTGAGCCCTTGGTGATGACAATGAAGTTGATGAGGACCATGATCAGGAAGATGATCATGCCCACCGCGAAGTTGCCCCCCACCACGAAGTTGCCGAAGGAGGTGATCACGTGGCCCACGGCGCCGGTGCCTTCGTGGCCGTGGAGGAGGATCAGCCGGGTGGAGGCGATGTTGAGCGACAGCCGGAACAAGGTGGTGATGAGGAGCAGCGACGGAAACGCCGAAAAATCGAGCGGGTCCGTGTTGTACATGGCGATGAGGAGAATCAGCAGCCCCACTGTGATGTTCGACGAGAGCAGCAGGTCGAGCATGAATGGGGGCAGGGGGATGATCATGACCATGAGCATGGCCACGACGCCCACCGCCACCATGAGGCTGCTGGTCTCCAGGTTCACCGCCTTCAGGCCGATACTGCCGACTTGCTCAGCCATGGCTCACGCTCACGCGGTTTTCCGTTTCAGGCTGTACACGTAGGCCAGCACCTCGGCCACCGCCTGGAACAGGTTTTCGGGAACGGCCTCGTTCAGGTCCACCATCTTGTAAAGGGCCTGGGCGAGGGGCTTGTTTTCCACCAGGGGCACCTGGTGCTCCCGGGCGATCTCCTTGATCTTCTGGGCGATCACCCCGGCGCCCTTGGCGACCACCGTGGGGGCGTTCATCTTGAGGGGCTCGTAGCGGAGGGCGATCGCCAGCCGGGTGGGGTTGGTGATGACCACGTCGGCTTTGGGCACCTCGGCCATCATCCGCTTCCGGGCCATCTCCATCTGGATGGAGCGGATGCGGCCTTTGACCTGGGGATCGCCCTCGGTCATCTTGGCTTCCTCCTTGAGCTCCTGCTTGGTCATCTTCATCTTGTCCATGAACTGCCAGCGCTGAAACCCGTAGTCGAGAAGGGCGAGCACGGCGATGATGAGGGCGGCCTTCAGGAAGAGCCAGAAGGCGGCGGAGGCCATGAAAAGAAGGATCTGATTGGGCTCCTGGGCCATGAGCTGCGGCAGGAGGGGCAATGATTTCTTCACCTCGGCATAGGCCACGTAGCCGATGATGAGCAGCTTGGCCACCGACTTGACCGTGTTGGCCAGCATCTGCTTGGAGAAGAGATTGCCCACCCCCTGGATGGGGTCGATTTTCGAGAAGTTGGGCTGCAGCTTTTCCGAGGCGAACAGCACTCCCACCTGAGCGTAGTTGGCCGCCAGCGCCGCCAGCAGGATGACCGCCATGACCGGGCCGAGCAGGACGGCAGTCTGGAGGAGCGAGTCGCCGGTCAGGCGAGTCAGGTTGGCCGGCACGATCTCGAAGGTGCACACGTTGCCCAGGTAGTGCCTCATCACCAGCATGAACCGCTCCAGCATGAACCCGCCCCCGAAATAGAGGGCCAGCAGGCCGGCGAGCAGGACCGCCACGGAGGGGATCTCCTGGCTCTTGGGCACGTCCCCCTTGCGGCGGGCCTCCTGCAGGCGCCGTTCGGTGGGGGCCTCCGATTTGTCCTGGCCGCTGCTTTCTTCCGCCATCGGTTATCCTCCGAGCCCCATGGCCAGCCGCGGCAGCAGGCGGCCCAGCATCTCGAAATTCTGGATCATGAGGGGCAGGAAAAAACCCAGGGACAGGGCCACGAAAATGAACCCCAGGGCGAGGTTGATCGGCATCCCCACGATCAGGATGGGGATCTGGGGCACGGTCTTGGCGATGATCCCCATGGCCACCTGGGCGAAGAAGAGGGCGGCGGTGGCCGGGGCCATGATCTTCACCGCCAGGACGAACATGTGGGCGGTCCCGGCCATGAGCCCCTCGTAAGAGGCGCGCCCGAGCTGCAGCCCCCCCGGCTTCACCCAATTGAAGCTCTCCACCAGGGTGCGGAAGTAGAGGTGATGGCCGTTGATCCCCAGGAAGATCAGAATGGCCAGAATGTCCCAAAGCTGGCCGATGGGGGAGACCTGAGCGTTGAAATCGGGGTTCATGATGGTGGCCATCCCCATCCCCATCTGGATGCCCACCATCTGGCCGGCGATGTCCACCGCCGAGAACACCAGCTGCACGAACACGGAGAGGATGGCCCCGAAGGCGACTTCCCGCAGGATGAGCACGGCAAAGCCCCCGGCCGTGGTCGGCAGGGCGTCCGGGGAGACCTTCACCACCGGCACCAGCACCAGGGCGGTCATCAGGGTAAAGAGCGCCTTCACCTGCATCGGCACCGAGCGCGAGCCCAGAATCGGCATCTGAAAGACGAGCGGCCCCACCCGGGTCATGATGACCACCATGCCCAGGAACTGAGCCAGGGTCCAATTGAGGAGGGCGGCATCAACCATGGCGCGGTCCCGAAGCTAGCGTATGAGCTCCGGCAGCCGGAGGAAGAGGTTCTGCGTGTAGTCGGTGAGCTTGATCAGCATCCAGGAGGAAAAGAAGAGCAGGGTCAGCATGATCGCCACGATCTTGGGCACGAAGGTGAGGGTCATCTCCTGGATCTGGGTGACCGCCTGGAAGAGGGCGATCAGGATTCCCACCGCCATGCCCACGGCCAGC
>JAJYKH010000149.1 GCA_021788685.1 Deltaproteobacteria bacterium
GTTCATCGGTTCATAAGACCGGTTCAGACGGGCTCAGCCCGTCGTCACGGCTTCAGGAAGTTGTCAGGCAGGGTCCTGGCGATTCCGGGGGGCTGCGCCAACCTCATCGTCTTGAAAAGGAACCCGAATCCATGAGCGTTCGTCCGTGCGCCAGATCCGCGAAGGCGGGCGTTCGATTATCGGACTTAACCGAACCGGTTGCCGACTTTCATTCTGGCCCCAAATATAAGAGGGCGGCTGATAATGAATGAGCGCTCAGTTATTTCTTGACAACCCTCAGGCGATGGTAGTAAAGAAGAGCGTCACGCCGGTGCGTGGCCTGCGCTCTTGTCACAAGGAGCTATTATGGAACAGCACTCCCTCTTCGATCTCCTCTACGTGGCGGCCTTCTTTCTCGGCGGCGTGGGCTTCGCCGTCGGGCCGTTCATCATCTCCCACCTCCTCGCCCCCCGCGGCACCCGGGCCACCCGGGCCAAAACCACCCAAATCTATGAATGCGGCATGGACCCCATCGGGGATGCCTGGATCCGTTTCGGGATCGTCTATTACCTCTATGCCCTCATGTTCGTGGCTTTCGCGGTGGATGTGCTCTTTCTCTTCCCGGTGGCCCTGGTTTACAACCGGGCCCTTGGCAGCCGTGACCTGGTCGAGCTGGTGATGTTCGTCGGCATTCTCTCCCTCGTGATCATCTATGCCTGGAAAAAGGGGGTCTTTCAGTGGGAACGGAAAATCTACAATCCCCGATAGTGCGCTTTGCGGCGCTCGATAAGCTGCTCGCCCTCGGCCGGGCCAACTCCCTGTGGCCCATGACCTTCGGCTTGGCTTGCTGCGCCATCGAAATGATGGCCACCGGCGCCTCGCGCTTCGACCTCGACCGGTTCGGGGCAGGGGTCTTCCGGCCGGCGCCCCGGCAGTCGGACGTGATGATCGTGGCCGGCACCATCAGCAAGAAGATGGCCCCGGCCATCGCCACGCTGTACGATCAAATGCCCGAGCCCAAGTGGGTGGTTGCCATGGGCAACTGCGCCATCTCCGGCGGCCCCTTCGTCTTCGAGGGCCAGTACGGCATCGTCGAGGGGGCGGACAAGTTCCTGCCGGTGGACGTTTACATCCCGGGCTGCCCGCCACGGCCGGAGGCCCTCATTGAAGGGCTGCTGCAGCTCGAAGAGAAAATCACCGGGTCCCGGCGTTTTCCGAGGGTGGAGCCCCAGAGAGCATGATTCGCGACAAGATCAAGAAGGAGATGGCGGCCCTCTCGCCGGTGGCGATGCTCGAAACCGAGCACGCCGCCAAGGGGTATGATCTGGATGTCCGGGTGAGCCCGGACCAGGTGGTGGCGGCGGCCGAGATCATGGACCGCGCTGGCTTCTTCATCGAGGCGGTGACCGGCGTCGACTGGCTGCTGGAGGCCAAAGCGGCCCCGCCCAAGCCGAAGGCCCCGAGCGAAGCGGGCGAGCAGCCCGAAGGCGGCGGGGCGGCCGAAGAGGCGGCGCCGACGGCCCCGGAGATGGAAGTGGTCTACGACTTCAACATCGCGAGCGAGCTCTGCCGGGTGGTGGTCCGCACCCGCATCCCCCGGGACAACCCGGAGCTGCCCACGATCCAGCAGGTTTATCCCGGCGCCAACTGGCATGAGCGGGAAACCCACGACTTCTTCGGCATCAAGTTCGTCGGCCACCCCAACCTCACGCCGTTCCTCCTTCCCGAAGACGCCGACTTCCATCCTCTCCTGAAGGGTTGATCCATGCGGCAACTGATCGAAAGCCAGTCCGACGAAACCTTCATCCTCAACCTGGGCCCCCAGCATCCCTCCACCCACGGCGTTCTTCGGGTGAAGCTGCAGCTCGATGGCGAGTACATCGTGGAGGCCGAGCCGGTGCTCGGCTACTGCCACCGGATGCACGAAAAGATGGGGGAGAACCGGACCTTTGCCCAGTTCATGCCCAACTGCGGCCGGATGGATTACCTCTCCGCCCTCGCTTACAATCACGGCTACGTGTGCGCCGTGGAGAAGGCTGCCGGGATCGAGGTCCCCGAGCGGGCGGAGTGGCTCCGGGTGATCACCGTCGAGCTGAACCGGATCTCGAGCCACCTGCTCTGGTTCGGCGCCTACCTCCTCGACCTGGGAGGATTCACGCCCCTCCTCTACGCCTTCGATGACAGGGAACGGCTGCTCGATATCCTCGACACCGTGACCGGCTCCCGGCTCACCTACTGCTATTTCCGGTTCGGGGGGGTGTACAACGACATCGACGAGAATTTCGTGCCCGCGGTCCGGGAGTTCGTCGCGCGGATGCGGACCCGGCTGCCCATGTACCACAAGCTGGTCACCAAGAACATCATCCTCATGAAGCGGCTGGAGGGGATCGGCCCCGTCTCCGCCGAGATGGTGCGCAAATACGGCGCCACCGGCCCGGTGGCCCGCGGCTCGGGCGTTTCTTACGACGTGCGCAAGAACGAGCCCTATTCGGTTTACCCGGAGGTCGACTTCGACGTCCCGGTTTATTCCGAGGGCGATTCCATGGCCCGCTACAAGGTGCGCATGGACGAGATCGAGCAGAGCCTGCGGATCATCGAGCAGGGTTTGAACCGCCTTCCCGAGGGCCCGGTGATGGCCCCCAAGGCGCCCAAGATCCTGAAGCCCCCCAAAGGGGACTTCTATCAGGCCGTGGAAGCGGCGCGAGGCTCATTCGGGGTCCGGCTGGTGAGCGACGGCACCAACACGCCCTATCGCCTCAAGCTGCGCTCGCCCTCCTATTCCAATCTGAGTCTTTTCGGGGAAGCGGCCCAGGGGATGCTGATCGCTGACGCCATCGCTCTCCTCGGCAGCCTCGATTTGGTCATTCCCGAGATCGACCGGTAAGGAGCGAACCCGCATGAACGAATCCATCAACATCCCCTGGCTGGTCGGCTCCTTGGTCGCCGCCATCGCCTTCGTGGCCCTCAACGCTTCCATGCTGGTGTGGCTGGAGCGGAAGGTCGCCGGCCACATCCAGCGGCGGATCGGGCCCAAAGAGGTCGGACCCTTCGGTCTTTTCCAGTCCTTTGCCGACGGTCTCAAGCTGATGTCCAAGCAGCTCATCGTCCCGGAGTGCTCCGACCGGATCCTGTTCAAGGTGGCCCCTCTCCTGGTGATGGTGCCGGCGATCATGTCCTTTGTGGTGATCCCCTTCAGCGAGAACCTAGTGGCCCGCAACATCAACATCGGCCTGCTCGTGATCTTCGCCTTCGCCTCGGTGAACGTGCTCGGCCTGCTCCTGGGCGGCTGGGGCTCGGCCAACAAGTACGCGGTGATCTCAGGGGCCCGGGCGGTTTCCCAAAACGTGGCCTACGAAATCCCTATGCTGGTGACGGTGGTCACCATGATCATGGTCACCCAGACCATGAACCTCAACGAGATCGTCCTTCAGCAGCCGGACATCTTCCACTGGTATATTTTCCGGCTCAATGCGAGCCCGCTCATGCCGGTGGCCTTCCTCATCTTCTTCGTCTGCTCCATGGCGGAGACCAACCGGGCACCCTTCGACCTGGGCGAGGCGGAAAGCGAGCTGGTGGCCGGGTTCCACACCGAATACGCCGGCATGGGCTTCGGTCTCTTCTTCCTGGGTGAGTACGCCAACGTCTTCATCGGCTGCAGCCTCGCCACCATCCTGTTCCTGGGCGGCTGGCAGAGCCCCTTCGGGGTCTTCCCCGGGGTCTGGTGGTTTCTGCTCAAGGTGTACACGCTGATCTTTGTGGTGATGTGGGCCCGCTGGACCTTCCCGCGGACCACCCTGTACGGTCTGCTCAACCTGTCCTGGAAGATCCTCATCCCGATTTCCCTGTTCAACCTCGTGCTGACAGGCGTGATGCTCAAGGTGTTCTGAGATGGTCGACTACTTCAAGGAGCTCATCGGCGGGACGATCAGCCTCGCCACCGGTCTGTGGATCACCTTCAAGTACATGTGGCAGCCGGTGATCACTCTCCAGTATCCCCGGCAGTCGGTGAAAATGACACGCCGTCACCGCAGCCACATCGAGCTGGCCCGCGATTCGGAGACCGGCGAGGTCAAGTGTATCGTCTGCGGCATGTGCCAACGGGCCTGTCCTTCCAACTGCATCACCGTGATCGGCGAGAAGTCGGAAGGGGCCAAGAAGAAGGTGCTGACCAAGTACATCCTCAACTACAACACCTGCAGCCTGTGCGGGATGTGCGTGGAGAACTGCAAGCCCGAGGCGATCACCTTCTCGGATGAATACAACATGGCCGGTTACCGGAAGGAAGATTTCATCATGGACCTCAAGAAGCGGTTCGATGAAAAAAATCCTAAGTCCGCGGCGGCCACCCACAATGTGGCGGGCGGCCTCAAGGAAGATATCACACGGACCTCAAGCAATTAGAGGAAAAGTACCGATGAATCCCTCTCTCTTCAGTGCCGAAGGCCTCTCCGGGGTAGTGTTCCTGGGGTTTGTCGGCCTCATCGCCTCCGGGGCGCTCATCGCGACCCATACCCAGCGGCTGATCCGGGCCATTTCCGGCCTCGCGCTCTGCCTTCTCGGGGTGGCCGGCATGTACTACTTCCTGCTGAGCCCCTTCCTTGCCCTCATGGAGCTTCTGATTTACGTCGGGGCGGTCTGCGTGCTCATCGTCTTCGGCATCATGCTGGCTGAGCCGAAACCGGAGCAGACCGTGGGCAAGCTGAACATGGTGGCCGGGGTCGTAGGAGTCATCCTGGGGGGCGTGCTGTTCTGGGGTCTGGTGCGGCTGGCGCAGGTGGCTCCCTGGCAGGCATCGGCAGTCACCGGCGACTTCTCGCTGGAAGCGGTGGGAACGCAATTGCTCACGAGCTACAGCATGGTCTTTGAACTGATCTCCATCGTGTTGCTGGTGGCCATCATCGGCTCGGTGGCCCTGGCACGCATGGGTCGGGAGAGGAGCAAGGCATGAACATCCTCACCTTGGGCAACTTCCTTGGCAGCTATCTCATCATCGGCGCCTTTCTCTTCTCGATGGGCATTTATGGCCTCCTGCGGAGGCGGTCGCTCATCGGCATGCTCATCGCTGCCGAGCTGGTCCTGAGCGGCGCCTCGGTGAACTTCATGGCCTTCAACCGCTTCATCGCTCCCAATCCGGCGGTGGGGCAGATCTTTACTCTGTTCATCATGGGTATCGCCGCTGCCGAGGCGGCAATCGCCCTCAGCATCATCCTTGCCGTGTACCGCAACTACCGGTCAATTGATACCGCCGATATAGCGGATCTCGAAGGTTAGCCCGTAAGGAATCTGCCATGGAACCAATCGTCTCGCTCAAGCCATTGCTGGCGGTATCTGCCGCCCTGGCCGGCTCCCTCCTGGTGATGCTGACCCGTCGCAAGCCCAATCTCCGGGAGGCCTGCTCGTTTATGGCCGCAGTCACCATGTTCGGAATCATCGCTTCGATGGTCCCCGACATCCTTGCTGGCCGTTGGTTCTTTTATCGCCTGTTCGCCATTCTCCCGGGGTTGAGCGTGACCTTCCGGGTGGATGCCTTCTCCATGGTCTTCGCCCTGGCGGCCTCCCTCCTGTGGGTCTTCGCGGTCTTCTATTCCGCGGGGTATATGCGGGGCCTCAAGGAGCATGCCCAGACCCGCTTCAATGCCTGCTTCGCCTTGGCGCTGTTCGGGGCCATAGGCGTGGCCTTCTCGGACAACCTGTTCACCATGTATCTCTTCTATGAGATCGTGAGCGTCTGCACCTACCCGCTGGTTGCCCATCACCAGGACGGGGAGGGATACGATGGCGCTCAGAAGTACATTATCTATCTCACCACCACCGCCAAGGGGTTGGTGCTGCCTGCAATGATCGCCATCTACGTGCTCACCGGCAGCCTCGATTTCGCCACCAACATTCACAGCGGCATCTTCCCGGCCGGGGTCAACACTGCGGTGGTGGCCATCCTCTACTTCATGTGCTTGGTGGGCTTTGCCAAGAACGGCATCATGCCCTTCCACAACTGGCTTCCCGGCGCCATGGTTGCCCCCACGCCGGTCTCCGCTCTCCTCCACGCGGTGGCGGTGGTCAAGGTTGGCGTCTTTTCCACCACCCGGGTGATGCTTTACGTCTTCGGCACCGATCTCATGAGCCGCCTGGGGCTTGGCGTGGTCACCGCCTATTTCGTCTCCTTCACCATCATCATGGCCTCGGTGATCGCCCTTTCCAAGGACAACCTGAAGGCGCGACTCGCCTACTCCACGGTGAGCCAGCTCTCCTATATCATTTTGGGCGTGGCCCTGCTCACCCCGCAGGGCATCGACGGGGGCCTGGTGCACATCGTCAACCACGCCTTCTCCAAGATCACCCTGTTCTTTTGCGCAGGCGCAATCTACGTGGCGACCCACAAGAAGAACATTTCGGAGATGAGCGGCCTGGGACGGACCATGCCCTTCACCTTCGGGGCCTTTGCCATCGCCTCTTTGTCCATGATCGGGGTCCCAGGGGCGGCCGGCTTCGTCACCAAATGGTACCTGTTGCTCGGTGCCATGTCTGCCGGCCAGATCGGCATTCTGGTGGTGCTCATTTCCTCCACCGTGCTCAACATCGGCTATTTCGCACCGGTGACCTACAAGGCCTTTTTCGGCCCGCGGCCGCCCGGCGAGCCGTACGAAGGAATCAAGGAGGCGCCCCTGGCCATGGTGGTGCCGCTGACCCTGGCGGCCATCATCTCGGTGGTCATTGGGATTTATCCTGACTTCATGCTGCAATTCGTGAAAATGGTGACGGGATGATCGTACGATTGATTGACTTCCTGCGCGAGCGGATGGGGTTGGTGAAAGGCCTCTGCTACACGGCCCTCGCCCTGACGGTCGTGATCGACCTGCTGTTTGTGAGAGATCGGA
>JAJYKH010000150.1 GCA_021788685.1 Deltaproteobacteria bacterium
CTCCGGCCCGACCGCCGCGGCGATCGCCTTCTGCCGCGCGGCCTCGTCCGTCGCCTGCTCGGGCGCGAGCGTCACGTCATGCCTGGCGAGGAGCTTCCCGTCCAGGTCGATGGTGAGGAAGGCCCAGGCATTGTCACTGCCCGCGAGCGGCACCAGGTAGCCGACGGCCGTGTTGTCGCCCTCCCCCACGATGTAGCGGTAGATTTCGTGCATCTTGAGGGACGCCGGTGCCGGATGCGCGGCCGAGTAGCCCAGCAGCCCCAGCATGACCCGCTGCTCCGTGAGCTGCTCGTTATGCCGCTTGGCCTTGTTGGTGAGGATGAAGGTGGTGCCCATGATGGCCCCGGCGACCAGGCACGAGAGGGTCAGCCGGAAGATGATGGTGCCGATGTTCTTCATTTGGCACCTCCCAGGGGCGGGGCGAACCGCTTGGGCTTGAGCAAGCGGTCGAGCACCGGGCTCACCGGGTTCATGAGGAGGATGGCGTAGCAGATGCCCTCCGGGTAGCCGCCCTTGAGCCGGATGAGGACGGTGATCGCCCCCACGCCGATGCCGTAAATGAGCTGGGAGGTCCGCACCGTGGGGCTGGTGACGTAGTCGTTCGCCATGAAGAAGGCGCCCAGCATGGCCCCGCCGGAGAGAATCGCCAGGAGGGGGTCGCCCGTGAAGTGGGTGGGGCCCCCGAAGATCCAGGAAAGGAGGGCGATGGTGCCCAGCACGCTCACCGGGATGTGCCAGGTGATGTAGCGCCGGTACATGAGATAGAGCCCCCCCAGCAGGATGAGCAGCCCTGAGGTCTCGCCGATGGCGCCCGGCCGCCAGCCCAGGAAGAACGTGGTGTAGATGTTGGGGGCGGTGCCGAACTGGGCGGCCAGGGCGGCCGCGCCCTGGGTCTTGAGCACGGCGAGCGGGGTGGCGGTGGAGACCGCGTCCACCGCGGTGCCCAGCGTGGAGAAGATGGCCGTGTTGTGAAGGGGCGGCAGCCAGGCCGAGGTCATCGCCACCGGGAAGGTGGCGAGGAGGAAGGCCCGGGCGAGGAGCGCCGGATTGAAGATGTTGTAGCCGATCCCCCCCAGGAGGTGCTTGCCGATGTAAATGGCCATCACCGCGCCCAGGATGGGCAGCCAGTAGGAGACTCCGGGCGGGATGACGAAGGCGAGCAGCATGCCGGTGATCACGGCGCTGCCGTCGCTCACGGTCACCTTGCGGCCCATGGCCTTCTGGCTGATGGCCTCCATCGCCACGCAGCTCGCCACGCTTACCGCGGTGATGATGAGGGTCCGGATTCCGAAAACGAAGACCGAGAGGACCAGGGGCGGCACCAGGCAGGCCACCACCGTCCACATGATTCGTGCAACCGATTCGCCGCTCTTAACGTGCGGGGAGATGGAGACCTTCAGCAATCCCGCGGTGAGGTCCGGCGTCGGGCTTTCAGACGCTTGCGGTTTAATGGCTCTTCTCCTTCACTGAAATGCAGGGGGTTAACGGAAAGCTCCTGGCCGGGACTTACCGCTTCGCCTTCATCTTGGCGAGGCGGACGAGCTGGACCAGGGGACGCTTGGCCGGGCAGACATAGGAGCAGCAGCCGCATTCGAAGCATTCGAAAACACCGAACTGCGCCGTCTCCTGGGCCCGGCCCGCCTCCACGTAAATGGCGATTTCCTTGGGCTCCAGGCCCATGGGGCAGGCCTCGATGCACCAGCCGCAGCGGATGCACTGGGAGTGGGGCCTGGTGTCGATCTCCTCGCCGGCCAGGAAGAGTACCGACGAGGTGGTCTTGGTGACCGGGATGTCGAGGGAGGAAGCGGCAAACCCCATCATGGGGCCGCCGTAGACGATCTTGGCCAGCTCCGGGGTGACCCCGCCCAGGTAATCGACGATGTCCCGCACCCGGGTGCCCACCTTGACCAGCAGGTTCGCGGGCCGCTTGATCCCCTTGCCCGCGATGGTGACCACCTTCTCGTAGAGCGGCTTGCCCAGGACTACGGCATCGTAAATGGCCTTGGTGGTGCTCACGTTGTGGACCACCACCCCCACCGCGGACGGCAGGGCGAAGCCCGGCACCTTGCGGCCGGTGAGGGTCTGGATGAGCTGTTTTTCCGAGCCCTGAGGGTATTTCACCTTCATGGCCCGAACCTGGACCTGCCCGCCGCCCCCCGCGGCGGCCGCCTTCTCCATGGCGGCAATCGCGTCGGGCTTGTTGGCCTCGATGCCGATAAAGCAGGTGGAGACCCCGAGCACCTTCATGATGATCCGGGCGCCCTCCACGATCTCCGCCGGGTGCTCCAGCATCTGCCGGTGATCGGCGGTGATGTACGGCTCGCACTCGGCGCCGTTCAGAATCAGGGTATCGATCTTGGAGTCGGGCGGGGGCGACAGCTTGGCATGGGTGGGGAATCCGGCGCCGCCCACCCCGATGATGCCCGCCGCCTGGATCTTCTTCAGCAGCTCCTCACGGCCGAGGCCGGACCAGTCGGTCCGCTCGTAGCGCCGGGGCGGGGCCTGCCGATCGGTCTGGATGGTGATCGAGGGGGCGGAGACCCGCATGGGATGGGCGGAAACGCCGAGCTGCTTGACCGTGCCGGCCGAGGACGCATGGATGGGCGACCCCAGCCCCTTGGTCACCTCGCCGATGAGGTCCCCCTCGGCCACCGTGTCGCCCTTCTTGACCAGCGGCGTGCAGGGGGCGCCGATGTGCTGGCCGAGGATGATCTCCAGCTCGTCCGGCACGGGCATGACCTCGATGGCCAGCCCCGCCGTCTGTCCCTTGGCTTCGGGCGGATGGACCCCGCCCTTGGGAAACGTCAGCAAAGCGCTCATGAATCTGCTCTCGATTTGAAAAAAGAAAAAGCTATACATAATGTATCGGGATTGAGATTGCAAGGCCGTGTTCGGGAAATCTGCTTAATCCTGTTGCGGCCGGGAAAATTTTTGATTATGGATACAAGTCCGTTTTTTGAAACCGGGTTGCACCCAACCCCTACATTATATAGGTGACCTCCGGAAAGAGGATTTTCGTTCGAGTGCAAGCCGCGAGGGAGTCTGGAAAGCGGAGCGTGCTTCCTGTACGTGAGCATTTCCGGGCTACTGAGCAACGCCGCAATCAGGCGAAAAGACCGTTTCGGATGATCACTAAGCATGGAGCGAACATGTGCCGCCTTGCCCTGAAAACCGCAGCTGAACCATTTTCGCCCTACAGCGTCCTGACCGCCATGGAGGCCATGCAGGAAGGCTATGACGGCAGCGGCCTCGGACTGCTGCTGCGGGGGCTCACCTTCGCCGATTACCGGTACTCCCCCGAGGACCCCATCCTGTCCGGCATCGCCCACACCGAAGAGTCCCTGGACCGGCTGAACGAGCTCATGCGGGCCAAGGGGTTCGAGCTCAAGTACGATCACGACTTCACGGTCGATCTGCGGGAGATCGAGGCCAAGGACCGCCACAAATATTTCCTGCGGGTCTACAAAGTGCCCGTCGCCTGGAAGGAATATTCCCGGGAGCAGGCCGAAGAGCAGCTGATGCTCACCCGGGTCGCCCTGCGCCTCGACGGGGAAACGCACGGCGGCGATCTCACCGTCTTCTCCTTCTGGCCGGAAGTGGCCATGATCAAGGAAGTCGGCTGGCCCCTCGCGGTGGGCAACGCCCTCGGCCTCCAGGACGGCCGGCTCAAGGCCCGGGTGGTCATGGCCCAGGGGCGGCAGAACACCAACTACGGCATCAACCTTTACGCCTGCCACCCCTTCTTCATCCAGGGCATCGGCACCATGACCAATGGCGAGAACACCGCCTTCGTGCCCATCAGGGATTGGCTGCTGGGGCAGCACCACCCGGCCTACATCGGCTACCAGAGCGACTCCGAGGTGTTCACCCACATCCTGCACTACACCCTGCGGAAGCTGAAGCTGCCGCTCGCCGCCTACAAGCACATCATCACCCCGCTCAAAACGGAAGAGCTGCAGCAGCATCCCCAGGGCGATTTCCTGTTGGGGCTGCGCAACGCCTGCCGTCGGCTGATCATCGACGGCCCCAACTGCGTCATGGGCACCCTCCCCGACGAAACCTGCCTCGTGGTCATGGATCACAAGAAGATGCGCCCCTGCACGGTTGGCGGCAGGCCCGGCGAATGGGCCTTCGCCTCGGAAATGTGCGGCGTCGACGCCATGATCCCCGACCGGGACCGCTCCCTTGATTTCCAACCCATGCGCCAACACACCGTGATCATTCCCCCTGATCGAAAGGAACGACAGATATGGTCCCAATTCGAAACATTGCCGTTGCCCCAAGCAGCCTGACCTACCACGACCTGCCCTGGGTCGTCCAGCACCGGGAGGACCGCTGCACCCTGTGCGGCCGCTGCACCTCGGTCTGCCCCAAGGAGGCCATCTACCTCACCTACCGGCGGCAGCGCCTGCCGAAGATGGTGCTCCAGGCGAGCGAGCGCGGCAGCGCCTACCGCACCTTTTACGGCATCCGCCAGCGGACCGACCTGGCCCACCGCTGCATCGGCTGCGGCATGTGCTCCATGGTCTGCCCGAACGAGGCCATCGGCCCCCACCCGAACGCGAACGACGAGCGGGCCCGGTTCCTCGACACCGAGAAAGGCGAGCCGATCAAGCGGGGCGGCCGGCGGAACTCCCGGGAAAGCCTGCTCGACCGGATCATCTTCAACCGGATCTCGATGCTCACCGACCCGGCCCTCGACGCCGGCCGGCACGAGTTTTCGGTCAACACCCTGCTCGGCCGCGTGCTCCCGCCCGAGGAGTACATCCGGCGGAAGGCGGCCGGGGAGTGGATCCCGCCGGTGCGCGAGATCTTCCCCTTCATCATCGGCTCCATGTCCTTTGGCGCCTTGTCGCCCAATATGTGGCTGGGCCTCCTCCAGGGCGTGGCGTACTGCAACGAGGTGCTCGGCATCCCGGTGGTGATGGCGACCGGCGAGGGCGGCTGCCCGCCCTGGGTGCTCAGGAGCAAGTTCCTCAAGTACATCATCCTCCAGATCGCCTCGGGCTACTTCGGCTGGGACGAGATCATCCGGGCGCTCCCCGAGATGCAGTGCGACCCGGCGGCCATCGAGATCAAGTACGGCCAGGGGGCCAAGCCCGGCGACGGCGGCCTGCTCATGTGGTTCAAGGTGAGCAAGATCATCGCCCGGCTGCGCGGCGTGCCCGAGGGGGTCGATCTTCCCTCCCCGCCGGTGCACCAGACCCTCTATTCCATCGAAGAGTCGGTTATGAAAATGATCCAGACCATGTCCATGGCCTGGAACTTCAAGGTGCCGGTCTATCCCAAGATCTCCGGCTCCACCTCCGCCAAGGCGGTGCTCAACAACCTGGTGCGCAACCCGTATGCCGGGGCGCTCCTCATCGACGGCATCGACGGCGGCACCGGCGCGGCTTACAACATCAGCATGGACGCCACGGGCCACCCCATCGCCTCCAACCTCCGGGAGTGCTACCTCGACCTCGCCGCCCAGGGCAAGCAGAACGAGATCCCCCTCTTTGCCGCGGGCGGCGTCGGCAAGAACGGCAACGTCACCCGGAACGGCATGGCCCTCGTCATGCTGGGGGCGAGCGGCGTCCACATGGGCAAGTACATGATGCAGGCGGCGGCCGGCTGTCTGGGCAGCGAGCGCAACCGCTGCAACGTCTGCAACATCGGCGTCTGCCCCAAAGGCATCACCAGCCAGAACCCCAAGCTCTACCGGCGCCTTGACCCCGATGCCGTGGCCCAGCGGGTGGCGGAAACCTTCATGGCGATCAACACCGAGGTCAAGAAAATCATGGCCCCTCTGGGCCGCTCCCAGAGCCTGCCCATCGGCATGTCCGACGCCATCGCCATCGACGACCAGGCAGCCGCCGACCGGCTGAAGATCCGGTATGTGTGTTAACGAAGCTGAAAGCTCGAGGCCCAAAGCCGAAGGTTCATCGAATTTAGACAAGTAGGTCGGGTTAGCGCAGCGTAACCCGACGCGACCGGCTGGCCGGTCGAAGTCTGCTGAAGGATAAGAGAATGACCGCAATCACCCTGCTTGAACCGATCACCGTCAAGGGCCTGGACGACCAAGGGCAACGGATCAGCTCCAAGGCCTTCATGGAGAAAGTCCAGGAGGCCGCCCGCCAGACCAACCACCTGCTCCTGGAAACCTACGGCCAGCACAACGTGGGCGGCCGGCTCCGCCACCCGAACGGGGTGCACGTCCGCGTCAAAGGCCCCTGCGGGCAGCGGCTGGGCTGCATGGGCCAGCCGGGGACCACCATCGTCTGCGAAGGCCCCGCCTCGGACGACGTGGGCTATCTCAACATCGGCGCCGAGATCACCGTGCGCGGCGACGCCACCAACGGCGTTTGCAACGCCACCGCCCAGGGCAAGGTGTACATCGGCGGCTCCATCGGCGCCCGCGGCCTCACCATGACCAAGTGGAACCCCGAGCACGAGCGGCCCGAGCTGTGGGTCCTCGGCTCCGTGGGCGACACCTTCGCCGAGTTCAACTGCGGCGGCGTCGCCGTGGTCTGCGGTCTGGAGGCCAAGACCCCCGGGAACGTCCTCGGCTATCGGCCCTGCGTGGGCATGGTGGGCGGCTGGATCTACTTCCGCGGCCAGACCGACGGCTCCTATTCCCGCAACAGCGTCAAAGAGGGCGCCCCGGACGACACCCAGTGGCAGTGGCTCATGGAGCGCATGCCCGCATACCTGGCGGCCATCGGCCGGCCGGAGCTGCTTTCCGCGCTTTCCGTGCGCGAGGAATGGAAGATGCTCGTGGCCGTCACCCCCCAGGAGCGGGCCCTCATGTTCAGCGGCCCCATGCCCATGGCGCAGTTCCGGGCCAAGGTCTGGAACCCGGGCTTTGCCGGG
>JAJYKH010000151.1 GCA_021788685.1 Deltaproteobacteria bacterium
CTGTTGGCCGGAAGTGCCTATGCGGCCATTCCGGAGCACTTGGCGATTACGTCTTACGAGGGTCCGCAAACTTGCATCGCCTGCCACCCCTCCGCAGGCACCGATATGCTGAACAGCCTCCACATGCAGTGGAAGGGGGCGACCCCCGAGCTCATCAACACCAATGGCGAATCGCTCGGCAAGGCGGTGGGCGGCATCAACACTTTCTGCACCTACGCCATGTCATCGAAGGGCGCTTGCTTCAACTGTCACCTCCGCTTGGATGGCAACGCTCCCCATGCCCCCTCGGTGAACGACATCGATTGCCTGATGTGCCACAACGACACCTACCAGCGGAAGTTCGTGGCCGACCCGAACAACGCCGAGACGGTTGTTGACTGGACCGGCGTCACCCGGACCTTTATCTTCGGCCTGATGGATATCGACGGCAATTACGTCACCGAGCCCGATTACGCCAATATGCCGCCGGGCACCACCATGGTTCAGCTGGCCCAGAACGTCCACAAGCCGACCCGGCAATCTTGCCTGCGCTGCCACGCCAAGGCGGGCGGCGGCGACTGGACCAAGCGCGGCGACATGGGCATGAGCACCGCCGCGCCCACGGTGGCCCAGGACGTCCACATGTCACCCGACGTGGGCGGCGCGAACCTCACCTGCGCCTCCTGTCATGCCGAGGCGGGCCATAAGATCGGCGGCCGGGGCATCGACCTTCGCGAGACCGAGGCAGCCGATCCCAAGTGCACGGACTGTCACAGCAGCGCCCCGCACTCCAATGCGGACTACAACCGGCATGCCACCAACGGCCGGGTGAGCTGTCAGGCCTGCCACATCCGCACCTATGCCAAGGGCGGCTCAACCGAAATGAGCCGCAACTGGCTCAACCCGGTTTGGAACCCGACCTTCTGCAACGGGCAGGGCGGCTGGATCGGCGAGGAGCTGAGGGCGTCCAACGTCAAGCCGGAATACCGCTGGTTCGACGGCACCTCCTATGTTTACAACATCGGGGAGACCATCCTGCCGAGCGCGGACGGCACCTACACCATGGCCAGGGCCAATGGCAGGATTTTCGACGGCGTTTCCAAGATCGTGCCCATCAAGAACCACCGGACGGTCATGCCGCTGCACCAGAGCGGCGTGCTCATCCCCCCGGCCATCTACTGGATGTTCATGACCGGCGACTTCGACCAGGCGGTGCAGAAGGGCATGGAGGATCAGGGCCTGACCGGCAGCTACACCATGGTCAACGCCAATGCCGAGATGCTCATCACCCATGGCGTCGATCCGGCCTCCAGCGCGCCGACCTGTTCCGAGTGCCACTCCTACACCGGCGAGACCGCGGACGGCACCAAGATGGTCCCCTTCACCCAGCTCGGCTATCATGTCTGGCCGACAAAAGTGAAGAGCTGCACCTTGTGCCACGAGCAGAAGTCCCTGAGCTGGCGGGACA
Source organism: Deltaproteobacteria bacterium (assembly GCA_021788685.1). Lineage (GTDB taxonomy): Bacteria > Desulfobacterota > Desulfobulbia > Desulfobulbales > UBA5123 > JAJYKH01. Next base: position 1,448 of record JAJYKH010000151.1, read on the forward strand.
TGCACCTCAAGCATGCGGAGGAGATGGGCAAGAACTGCCAGGGCTGCCACACCACCGAGCCCACCGGCTGGATCGAGCCCCCCACCCCGAGCGGGCTCTGCAACAACTGCCACTCGGGCCGGACTTACAGCAGCGCCCAGGATCTGCACAAGGAGCACGCGGAAGCCGAGCACGGCGGCATGCGAACCACCTGTACGGATTGCCATACCTTCTAAGCTGAGGGCTGTTGGTATCTTGGCAACAGGGAGGGGATACCCACGGGTTTCCGGGGGGCATCCCCTTTCTTTGCTTGTATCTCCCGCGAAAAGCGGGGGATTATAATATGAAAACGTCTCGATGACCAACGCGGAGAGGAAGGAAAACCCATCCGGCAAGCGTGGATTGGCGGAAAGGACCGGAAGCCAGTCCTTCTCCAGGGGCGGGCAGGCCTAAATGGCCTATTCTTCGTTGTATGGTGAGCTTTGTTTGCTTCTGGTGAGGGCCTCGCCCTTCTTCTTCCGCCCCGGGGGAGGAGCAGTGAGCCGTTGGCGTATCCGTTGGCCGGATCGGATCAGGAATCTGCTGGCAGCTCCCATCAACCGGTTGCTGGCGGCCGGACTCATCCTTTTCATGGTGCTTCTTCTTGCCGAGCCGGTGCGGGCGGCTGGTCTGTCAACGGCCGAGACGGTCAAACTGCCGCTGCTGGGGGTGGTACGGCCGGCCGACTGGTCACTGGCCGCTCTCGCGGTCGTCTTCGGGCTCGTGGACGGCTTCAACCCTTGCGCCATGTGGGCGCTGGTCTACCTGCTTTCTCTTCTGGTGAGTCTAAAGGACCGGCGGAGAATCTGGCTGCTGGCCGGCACCTTCCTTTTGGCCTCGGGCACCCTTTATTTTTTCTTCATGGCCGCTTGGCTGAACATTTTTCTGGCGCTCGGCTACCTGCGGTTGCTCACGATCGCCATCGGTGCCGGGGCGCTGGGGGTAGGTATCGCCAACCTGCGGGAAGTGCTTAGGACCCGGGGCGCGCTCGCCTGCCATGTTCAGACCCTCCACTCTCGGCAAACGACCAGCGGGCGGATCGAGGCAATCGTCAGGGCACCCCTCACCGTGGCCACCTTTTTCGGGATCATCCTCCTCGCCTTTACGGTTAATGCGATCGAGTTCGCCTGCTCGGCGGCCCTGCCGGCGATCTTCACCCACGCTCTATCTCTTAGGAACCTCGCGAGGTGGCAGTACTACGGCTATATTCTGCTCTACGACTTCTTCTTCATGCTGGATGACCTGATCATCTTCAGCCTGGCGGTCCTCACCCTGGAGACCACGATCGGCACTCGGTATGCCAAATACGGCAAGCTGGCGGGGGGCGTGCTGCTTATCCTGCTCGGTGTGGTGCTGCTTTTCCGGCCTGATCTGTTGCGCTGATGAGTGGCCGAGATGTCTTCCGCTCTGTCCGGAAGCTCTGAATACTTCTGCCTGGAAGGGGAAGGCGGCCAGCGGGATACTGCCGGATTCCAGAGGGTTCCCTGGAGCTCTCGCGCCGGTTAAGCGTTCTCCAGCACTTCGCTCAAGGCTTTGCTGAGCTCCGTCAGGCCATAAGGCTTGGGGAGCATGCCCCGAAAACCGTGCAGCTTGTAATTGGCCAGGACGTCGTCGTTCGTATACCCGCTCGAAACGATGGCCTTGATGCCCGGATCATATCTCAGCAGCTCGGCGATGGTTTCCTTACCTCCCATCCCGCCGGGAATGGTCAGGTCCATCAACACCGCGTCGAAGGGAGCACCCTTTTCCTTGGCCTGTTTGTAAAAATCGATGGCCAGGCTGCCATCCTTGGCTCCTTCCGGCTGGAACCCCAGGCGGGCGAGCATCTTGATCGCGATCGTCCGGACATGCTCTTCGTCGTCCATGACGAGGACCCGTCCCTTGCCGGGCCGGATTTCCCGGGAGCCTTCCTCGACCCGGCCGCCCTCCAGGCCGAGGGCCGGCAGGAGCACCGTGAAGGTGGCACCCTTGCCGGGCTCCGAATCGACCGTCAAGGCGCCCCCGTGCTGAGTGATCACCGAATGGGCCGAAGCCAGTCCCAAGCCGCGGCCCTTCTTTTTGGTGGTGAAGTAGGGGTCGAAGATCTTGGTGAGGTGCTCCTTGGCGATGCCGCTCCCCTGGTCCACCACCCGGATGCGGACGAAGGTCCCGGCCTTGGGCGATTGCGAGCCGGAGGGGCGGGCCACGTTCTCCGCCGTGATCCGGATGACGCCTCTCCCGCCCATGGCCTGTTCGGCATTGAGAACCAGATTCTGGACGACGTGGGCGAGCTGCCCCTCGTCCCCGGATATCGGGTGGAGGTCCTCGGCAATATGGAAATCGCAGCGCACCTCGGAGTCGTGCAGGACGAACTTGGCGTTGCTCGTGATCAGCTCCGGCAGGGAAAGCATTTTTTTGACCGGCTGGCCGCCTTTGGCAAAGGTCAGCAGCTGCTTCGCCAGGTTCCGCGCGTGGGTCGTCACCGCCCCTGCTTCCTTGATCAAATCGGTGGCTGTGTTTCCGCCCCCGAGCAGGTTTTCAGCCAGGGAAAGGTTCCCCTGGATGGCGGTGAGCATGTTGTTGAAATCGTGCGCGATGCCCCCGGCGAGGATCCCCAGGGATTCGAGCTTCTCGGTTTTGAGCATCTCCGCTTCCAGCTTCTTGCGGTCGGTGATGTCCCGGACGATTTCGATCACTGCCAGGATCTCGCCATTTTCGTAAATGGGCGAGGCGGTTATTTCCACGTGCCATGTCTCGTCCCCTCGGAGAACCTCACGATCCCTGACCCGGATCTCCCCGGTTCCAAAACATTCCCTGACCGGGCAGCCTTCACAGACGGCATCCCTGCCGTGAACGGCCTGAAAGCACAATTTTCCCAATCTGTTTCCGTACTTGCTTCGGTGGGGCCTGTTCTGAAAAAGGATGTGCTGCTGACGGTCGAGAATGACGACCCCGTCCCCCAGGGTGTCGAGCACTGCGGCTTCCACCTGGTTGAGGAGAGGAATGGTGGCGGAGGCGCCGGTTGGGTTGCCCTGCGGTTCTTCAGCTGTTTGGGCCGTCTTGGTTGGATTCTGGTCGGCAGGCGTGATTGGCATGGACTTCCCCCCTTTTCCCCCGAGTCCGCTCGAAGGTCGGAGACCACCGGGCCAGTGGCTTTTGGCCCCCAAAGTCGCTGGGTTGATTCGACCAGGGATTTGATGGTAGGACTTACTTACTCCCACTCGGCAGGAAGAGTCAAGAAGTACTCGTGCTTATACCCAGCAGCCGTGCCAATATCTCCTTTAAAACAGGATCGGAAAGAGTCTTTCCGGCGGAAACGTAGAATTCTCCCATTACTCCCATCCCGAATCGCTCGTAAATATTGGCCTGCAGGGCCATCTCCAGCTTGTCGATCTCGCGGACGAACCTCGCTTCGGGCGTCACGCCCGCCTGCAGCTCCTCCCAGAGCTCGAGATAGGCGGCCCCGTTCGGAAGCCTGCCCAGGACCTCGCCCGCGGAATGACGCTCCCGGCGCAGTTTCTCCTCCGCGCTCACCCTGTCCTCCGGGGTGATGTCGCCCGCATGGATTTCGCCCAGGTCGTGAAGGAGGGCGAGGCGCATCACCCGGACGATATCGAGCCCCGGGAAATGCTGGTCGGCGATCAGCATCGCGAGCACGGCCACACCGAATGAGTGATCGGCCACGCTTTCGCAGCGGTGGCGGTCCACCCCCCGCTTGAGCCACCCCTGGCGGAAAAGCTGCTTCAGGTGGCACAGCTCGAAGTAGAATTCAACAACCGGCGGCGCGGTCCCGCCCGCGAGCAGGGTGGCCGGGTTGGGGGCCTTGGTTTCCATCAGCGGTTTTCCGGGAGGGGAAGGGGGGACAGCATGGGCACGAAACGGATGCCTTCGATCCGGAGCTCCGGCCCCGCGGAGGCAAAGCCCATCTTTTCGTAGGCCCCGACCGCATTGGGAGAGGCGCTCACCGCCAGAACCGGCAGCTCCGGCCGCCGGACGGAGCAGGACCGGGCGGCCAGGCGCACCAGCTCGCGGCCGATCCCCTGCCGCTGGTGCTCCACCGCCACGAAGAGGAGGGTGATCCGCCGGTGCTCCTTGACCTCGATGAGCCCCACGAGGTCGCCGCCGCGCTCGGCGAGCAGGGCGAAATGGGCCCGGCGCAACCGCTTGCCGAATTCGGCCGGCCGGATGTAACTCTCGAAGGACGCCACGCCTTCCGCGTCGTACAGGGGTGCGATACACTCATGGAAGACGCGGGCAACCAGGGAAGCGGCCCGGTTGCAGTCCGCATCGGCCATGAGCCGGTAATGGAGGGTCCGCGTCGTCATGGGGGCTGCCTGGGTCTTCATCCACTCTACACCTCCCCCGGCGTCCCCGCCAATCAGGAGGACGGATGTACCGTCTGCTGGCCGACCTCACCCTGGTGATCCATCTGCTGTTCGTGCTCTTCGTCATTTTCGGCGGCCTGGTCATGCTGCGCTGGCCCCGGACCGCCATCCTCCATCTGCCGGCGGCGCTCTGGGGCGCGGTCGTGGAGCTCTCCGGCTGGCTCTGCCCCCTCACCCCCTTGGAAAACTACTTCCTGGAACAGAGCGGGGCGGCCGGCTACCGGACCGGCTTCATCGAGCATTACCTGCTGCCGCTCATCTACCCGGGCAAGCTGACCCGGGAGATGCAGGTTTTCCTCGGCGTCGCGGTAGTGGTAGTCAACGGCCTGCTGTACGGCCTTCTGCTGCTTCGGCTCCGGCGAAAGCGGGGCAGACCATCGAGCTTGTGACTTCGTCTTTTCGCGGTCATTCGCCCTGCCGCCCGGACTCATCCCTCTCCCCAGCAAGTCCTCGTAAATATCCGGGTAGAGCTTTTTGGCGCAGTCAGGGCAGATACCGTGGCTGAACTCTGCCTCCGACCGCTCCCGGATATAGGACTCGATCTGGTTCCAGTATCCCTTGTCGTCCCGAATTTTCTTGCAGGAGGCGCAGATGGGCAGCATCCCGCTCAGGGTCTTGACCTTGCCCAAGGCCTCCTGCAGCTCCACGATCATCTGCTCGCGCTCCTGCTCCGCCTGGATGCGGGTCCTGATTTCGGCGGCCAGGCTGGCGTTGGCCGCCGCCAGCTCCCGGAAGGTGAGGGTAAAGGGCTTTTTGAAGCCGGTCACGATGATCGCCCGGTAGACGAGGTAGAAGGAGAAGATTTTGAAATAGTGGCCCACCAGGTTGGAGAAACCGTAGTTGCTCACGTAGGTGGTGAAAGCCAGCTCCGAGGCGATGGTGCAGACCATGGAGGCGAGGAGCGTCAGGTAGACATCGTGGTCGAAGCGGTCCTTGCTCTTGACGAGCAGGCCGATGCTGGCCAGGAGAATGGCGCAGATGAGGTATTCGCTGATCTTCTTGAACGGCGTCAGCCCCTCTCCT
>JAJYKH010000152.1 GCA_021788685.1 Deltaproteobacteria bacterium
TCGGTGAAGACGCTGGTGGCGCTGCAGCTGACCGTCCCGTGGGCATAGGTGAATTGCCGGCCTTCCCCCATGGCCGTGATGAGCGACTTGCAGAGAACGGGGTCGGCAAAGCCGTCCACCAGGAACCCCAGCCGGTCCCGCCGGCGGACCTTGGCCACCGTGCGCGGGAAGAGGGCCTTGATCCGCTCCTCGTCCTCGTCACCCCACAAGAGGGTCAAGGGCAGGAAATAGGCCTGGGGCGCGAGCCCCTCGGAATGGACTGTGAGCAGGGTGATGAGGCAGCAGGCCCCTTCCCCTTCCCAGACCTCCTGCTCGGTGATGATCACCTCCGCGATCCGCGCCTCCTTGGCGGCGAACCAGCGTTGCTTCGGCAGGAAACCGGGGATGACCTCCTCGGCCAGCTGCCGCCGGGACGACTCGGCCATGGCTTTCCGCCTCGCTTCGACCCGTTCCGGGAAAAAGCTGCGCCAGCCGTCAAAGAGGACGATCACCGGGAAGGCCGCCCGCGGCGGGGCCTCCTCGTGCCAGGAGGGCACCTCCGCGTCGGTGGCGAGCTGGAACCAGTAGAAACCGTAGCCGGGAAGGGTGAGCAGGTAGGGCAGCTCGCCGATGGGCGGGAACACGGTCTGCCCCAGCAGCTCCACCGGGATGTGGCCGGCAAAGGCAGAGAGATCCAGCTCCACCGGCTGGGCGGAGCGCGCCAGGTTGGCGACGCAGAGGAGCACCTCCGCCTTATGGCGCCGCAGGTAGGCGATGATCTTGCGGTTCCCCGGATGGAGGAACTTGAGCCGCCCCCGGCCGAAGGAGAGGTGGGCCTTGCGCACGGCGATGATCCGCTTCATCCAGGTGAGAAGCGAGGAGGGGTCCCGGCTCTGGGCCTCCACGTTTACCGCCTGGTAACCGTAGATGGGGTCCATGATCGCTGGCAGGTAGAGGCGGGCGGGGTCGGCCCGTGAGAAGCCGCCGTTCCGGTCCGGGCTCCACTGCATGGGGGTGCGGACGCCGTTGCGGTCGCCGAGGAAGATGTTGTCGCCCATGCCCAGCTCGTCGCCGTAATAGATGATGGGCGAGCCCGGCATGGAGAGAAGCAGGCTGTTGAGCAGCTTGATCTTGTCGAAATCGTGCTCCATGAGGGGGGTGAGCCGCCGTCGGATGCCCACGTTGAGCCGCATCCGCTGGTCGGCGGCGTACATGTGGTACATGTAGTCCCGTTCTTTGTCGGTGACCATTTCGAGGGTCAGCTCGTCATGGTTGCGCAGGAAGATGGTCCACTGGCAGGTTTCCGGGATTTCCGGGGTCTGGCCCATGATCTCGACGATGGGGTGCCGGTCCTCCTGGGCCACGGCCATGTAGATCCTGGGCATGAGCGGGAAGTGATAGTTCATGTGGCACTCGTCGCCGTCGCCGAAGTAGTCACGGACGTCCTCAGGCCACTGGTTCGCCTCTCCGAGGAGCATGCGGTTGCGGTAGTGGGCGTCCACGAAGGCCCGGAGCTGCTTGATCACCTGGTGGGTCTCGGGCAGGTTCTCGTTGTTGGTCCCCTCCCGGACGCAGAGGTAGGGAATGGCGTCGAGGCGCAGCCCGTCCACCCCGATGTCGAGCCAGAACTTCATCACCCGTTCTACCGCCTTCACCACTTGGGGATTGTTGTGGTTGAGGTCAGGCTGGTGGGAGAAGAAGCGGTGCCAGTAGTAGGCTTGGGCCACCGGGTCCCAGGTCCAGTTGGAGGTCTCGGTGTCGGTGAAGATGATGCGGGTCTCCGGAAACTTCTGGTCCGTATCGCTCCAGATGTAGTAGCTGCGCTTGGCGGAGCCGGGCCGGGCCCGCCGGGCCGCCTGGAACCAGCGGTGCTGGTCCGAGGTGTGGTTGACCACCAGCTCGATGATGACCCGAATGCCCCGCCGGTGCGCCTCCCGGACGAACGCCTGGAAGTCGCGCATGGTGCCGTATTCCGGATGGATGTCCTTGTAGTCGGCGATGTCGTACCCGTCGTCCTGCATGGGAGAAGGAAAGAAGGGGAGCAGCCAGACCGCGTTCACCCCCAGGGCCTGGATGTAGTCCAGGCTGGCGGTGAGCCCCTGGAAGTCGCCGATCCCGTCGTCGTTGCTGTCGAAGAAGGCCTTGACGTGAAGTTGGTAGATGATCGCGTCCTTGTACCAGAGGGGGTCGTCGGGAAGCGGTATCGGATGAGGTCGACGAGGCATGGTCCGTGTCCTGGTCACCTGGGCTCAGAAGAAAGGAAAGGCCTTTCCTGCTGTCGTGGAGTCCGCCATTCGACACTCGATGTTGAACGTTCGATGCTCGATGTTCATAAGTAGTAGTCGAAGTCCCTCTCGGTCCGGGCCCGGCGGCGGATGCGGAAGAGGTGGGCCACCGCCCCGTGGGGGTCGAGGCGCACGAAGGTGCGGGGGCCGTAGGCGACGTAGCGGGCGCCGGTGAGCAGGTCGTGGAGCTGGTAGGGCTCGGCCGGGCTGATCCCGAAATGATCGAGGGGCAGGTCGAGCCAGCCGGTCTGCACGTGGTAGGGATCGAGGTCGACCACCACGACGACCGCGTTTTCCCCTTCCTCCTCATGCTTGCTGTAGGCGATGATCTGCTCGTTGTCGATCGGCAGGAAGCGGAGGCTCCAGTCGCTCTGGAGGGCCGGGTTCTCCCGTCGGATCGTGTTGACGAGCCGGATCAGCTCCCGCAGGCTGTCGGGCCGCTCCAGGTCCCAGTGGCGGAGCTGGTATTTTTCCGAGTCGAGGTATTCCTCGCTCCCCGGCGTGAGCGCCCGGTTCTCCTGGAGCTCGAAGGCGGGGCCGTAAATGCCGTAGCTGGCGCCCAGGGTGGCGGCCAGCACCAGCCGGATGACGAAGGCCGGCCGGCCGCCGTACTGGAGGTACTCGCTGAGGATGTCCGGGGTGTTGGGCCACAGGCTGGGGCGGAAGTACTCGCGCCCCTCGCCCCGGGAGAGCTCGGTGAAGTACTGGGTCAGGTCCCACTTGGTGTTCCGCCAGGCGAAGTAGGTGTAGGACTGGGTGAACCCGACCCGGGCCAGCTCCTGCATCACCTTGGGGCGGGTGAAGGCCTCGGAGAGGAAGATGGTGAGCGGGTGCTCCTTCTTCACCTCCCGGATGAGCCATTCCCAGAAACGGAAGGGCTTGGTGTGCGGGTTGTCCACCCGCAGGATGTGGACCCCCTCGCCGACCCAGAAGAGGACCACGCTCTTGAGCTCCTCCCAGAGCGGCTCCCACTGTCCGGTCTCGAAGTCGAAGGGATAGATGTCCTCGTACTTCTTGGGCGGGTTCTCGGCGAACTGGACCGTGCCGTCCGGCCGCCAGCGGAACCATTCCGGGTGCTCGATGACCCAGGGGTGATCCTGGGAGCACTGGAAGGCGACGTCGAGGGCGACATCGAGCCCGAGGTCCGCCGCCCGCTTCACGAAGGAGCGGAAGTCCTCGATGGTGCCCAGCTCGGGGTGGATGGACTTGTGCCCTCCCTCCTCGGCAGTGCCGATGGCCCAGGGACTGCCCGGGTCGTCCGGGCCGGCTTCCGGGGCGTTGTTCCTGCCCTTGCGGAAGCTTCGCCCAATCGGATGGATAGGCGGAAGGTAAACGACATCGAAACCCATGTCGGCGATGTACGGCAACCGTTCCTCGCAATCTTTGAAAGTGCCGTGCCGGCCCGGCTCCGGAGAGCAGGAGCGGGGGAACAGCTCGTACCAGGCTCCGAAGCGGGCCCGCTCCCGGTCGACGGTGACCGGCAGCTCCCGGCCGTAGACGGCCGCCAGCTCCTCGTCGGGGGAGCGGCCCATGAGGAGCGACAGCTCCGGGTCGAGGGCCAGCTCGTAGGCCCGTCCCTGGTCGCCTTCCCCCCGCAGCCGGCCCGCCCACTCCCGCAAACGGGGGCCGTCGAAGTCGCCGGCCCGGCCTGCCGCCGCCTCCACCAGGTCGCTGCCGGTGAACAGCGGCACAGCCAGGTCCTGCCCCGCCTGCTTGCGGAGCTGGAGGTCGTGGCGCCAGGTGGCGAAGGGATCGATCCAGGCCTTGATGGTGTAAAGGCAGGTCCCCAGCGCGACCACCCGGAATTCCCCCCGCCAGCGGTCGTTCACCAGCGGCGCCATCAGTGTTTCGTGCCAAGTATTTTCCGATTCCTGGCGGTGGAGCAGCCGGCAGGAGAGAAGGTCGTGCCCGTCGGCGAAGATGTCAGCCTCGACCGTCACCTTCTCCCCGACCACCCGCTTGACGGGAAAACGGCCGTGGCCGACCTCGGGCCTGACGCCCGAGATGACCACCCGCTGGCGGCCGTCTGGAATGGGCATGGGCAGCTCCTTGGCAGCAGAATTCAGGAGTCAGGAACCAGGACGAAAATCAGCCTTTGCTGAGGCTCAAAAAATCACGTGGGACTTCCCGGCTTCAGAAACACCACCCCGAGCGGCGGCAGGGTGAGGGGCAATGAGTGGTAGCGGCCCTGGGCCGGCACCGGCGCGGCCTCCACGCCCCCCAGGTTGCCGTAGCCGCTGCCGCCGTACAGCTCGGCATCGCTGCAGAGCAGCTCCTGCCAGTAGCCGCCCCGGGGCACACCCACCCGGTAGTTGAGCCGGGGGACCGGGGTGAAGTTGCACACCACCAGGACCACCTCTTCCGGGTTCTTGCCCTTGCGGAGGAAGCTGATCACGCTCTGCTCCCAGTCGTGGACGTCCACCCATTCGAAGCCCTCGTTCGAGAAATCCACCTCGTGGAGGGCCGGCTCGCTGCGGTAGAGCTTGTTCAGATCCTCCACCCAGCGCTGGAGTCCGGCGTGGGGGGCGAACTGGAGCAGGTGCCACTCCAGGCTTTCGTCGTGGGCCCACTCCCGCCATTGGCCGATCTCCCCGCCCATGAACATGAGCTTCTTGCCGGGGTGGGCGTACATGTAGCCGAAGAGGGTCCGCAGGTTGGCGAATTTCTGCCAATCGTCGCCCGGCATCTTGCCCAGGAGCGAGCCCTTGCCGTGCACCACCTCGTCGTGGGAGAGGGGCAGCACGAAATTCTCGTAAAAGGCGTACCAGATGCTGAAGGTGAGCTGGTCGTGGTGGTACTTGCGGAAGACCGGGTCCCTCGTCAGGTAGAAGAGGGTGTCGTGCATCCACCCCATGTTCCACTTGATCCCGAAGCCGAGCCCGCCCAGATAGGTGGGCCGGGAGACCATGGGCCAGGCGGTGGACTCCTCGGCGATGGTCTGGGTGTCGGGGTACTCGCCGTAGACCGCCTCGTTCAGCTTGCGCAGGAACTGGATGGCGTCGATGTTCTCCTTGCCGCCGTACTGGTTGGGAATCCATTCCCCTTCATTCCGGGCGTAGTCGAGATAGAGCATGGAGGCCACGGCATCCACCCGCAGCCCGTCGGCGTGGTAGTGATCGAGCCAGAAGAGAGCGCTGCTGATGAGGAACGAGCGCACCTCGTGACGGCTGTAGTTGAAGATGTAGCTGTTCCATTCGGGATGGAACCCCTGCTTGCGGTCGGCGTGCTCGAAGAGATAGGTGCCGTCGAAGTAGGAGAGCCCGTGCTGGTCGCTCGGGAAATGAGAGGGCACCCAGTCGAGGATGACCCCGATCCCGGCCTGGTGGAGCCGGTCCACCAGGTACATGAAATCCTGGGGGGAGCCGTAGCGGCTCGTCGGCGCGAAGTAGCCGGTGGTCTGGTAGCCCCAGGAGCCGAAGAACGGATGCTCCATGACCGGCAGGAGCTCCACGTGGGTGTAGTTCATCTTGACCAGATAGTCGGGCAGCTGCTCGGCCATCTCACGGTAAGAAAGAAACCGGGAGCCCTCCTCGGGCACCCGCCGCCAGGAGCCCAGGTGCAGCTCGTAGATGGCCATGGGCCCATCGAGGGAGTTGCGGCCGTGGCGGCTTTCGAGCCAGGGGCCGTCCTGCCAGGGATATTCGAGGTCCCAGACCATGGAGGCGGTGCGGGGCGGCTCCTCCCAGCGGACCGCAAAGGGGTCGCCCTTGTCCACCTGGTAGCCATTGAAGCGCGAAACGATGTGGTACTTGTAGATCGTCCCCTGCTCAAGGCCGGGGATGAACCCCTCCCAGATGCCGGACCCGTCCCACCGGGGCTTGAGGAGGTGGCTTTCGGATCGCCAGCCGTTGAAGTCGCCGATGACCGAGACCTGCTCGGCATTGGGCGCCCACAGGGCGAACAGGACCCCTTTTACCCCGTTTACGTCGAGCAGGTGGGACCCGAGCTTCCGGTACAGCCGGTAATGGTTGCCTTCCTTGAACAGGTAAATGTCGTGGTCGGTGAGCAGGCTCACGTCGTACCGGACGTGGTCAGCTATGGCGGTGTCCATGTTCTCGCGAATTCCCCTTCCCGGATTTGCCCGCTGGATCGGAAGGCGGCGGGGCCGCCCGGATGAAGCCGGCGCCTAGCCGGCAGAAAGACCAACCGTTCCGCAGGGGAACGGTATTTTCTTCACTTCATTACACTATGTACCCCGGAGCCTTGTCAAGTCATAATCGGGCACCTCTGATCGGAAAAGTAGTGTTATCTCCTTAGTTTGTCGAGGATCTTGACCGGTTTGGCGCCGGGAGGGGGAGAGGCCGGCAGCGGCCGTTCGGCTCTCGCCGCATGTTTGCCGCCCGGCCATTCGTGATGAGGTGAATGTCGGGAAGAGGAGGTGTAGCTCGCGAGCGCGGGCGGGCGCTCCGGGGCGCCCGCCCGCGGTGGTCGTTTCGATTTACCTGTTCTTCTGCTTCTGGGTTTCCGGCGGCGGCACCCGGTTCCGGTCGGAAAGCGTCTCCAGGAACTTCACCAGCAGCGCTTCATCGGC
>JAJYKH010000153.1 GCA_021788685.1 Deltaproteobacteria bacterium
TGACCGCTTCCCATTAACCGACATCTCATCTCTTCCTATCGCCGTGCTAACAATCGGGTGGCAGATTATAAAAAAAATCTTGCAATTCAGGGGATTGAAACCCGTAAAAGAACCCTTGCGGCCGGGGGCAGCCAACGAGGGAACGGAAATGGCCATCCGCATGCGCTGGAATATCGAAGCCGAAAGCTTAACGAGGAACCGGGACCTCGGGGTCCCCTCGGACCGGGAACGGATCTGCGAGCTGATCGACGCCAATGCGCTCGCCATCCATTTCCAGGCGATCTATTCGGTGCTGGAGCATCAACCGTTCGGCCACGAGGCCCTGACCCGGATCCGGGCCGAGTCTCCCTTCTCGGTGGAGGAGCTGTTCCAGAAGGCCATGGCCACGGGGGTGATCTCCGCCCTCGACATGCAGTGCCGGGAAAACGCCTTCGAGGCCGCAAGCCGCCTGAGCTTCGCCCGGAAAGGCGGCCGGCTGTTTCTCAACATCTGCCCGGAAACCCTCCTCTATCCCGCCCACCGGGCCGGCCTCACCGACCAGCTGGCCGAAAAATGGTCCATCCCCAAGGAGAGCATCGTCCTGGAGATCACGGAGCAGGAGGCCATCCGCAATTACAGCCTGTTCAAGCAATCCATCGAGCATTACCGGGAGCGCGGCTACCAGATCGCCATCGACGATTTCGGGGCCGGCTACGGCGGGCTCAAGATGCTCTCCATCATCGAGCCGGACTTCGTCAAGATCGACCGCCACTTCATCTCCGATATCGACAAATCGATGGTCAAGCACAACCTGGTGGATTCCATCGCCACGGCCTGCCATCGGATCGGCATCAAGGTCATCGCCGAAGGGGTCGAGCAGGAAGAGGAGCTGCAGGCGATCATGGACATGGGGATCGAGCTCGTGCAAGGCTATCTGCTCCACCGCCCCTCGCCGTCGCTGCCGGAGACGCTGCCCGCCTTCCCGGTCGCGGTCCGGACCGTGCCTGCCCCCAGCGACCAGACGGTCATTGGCGACCTCGCCCTGCCCGTGGAGCCGATCAGCCCCGATGAGCCGGTGATGCAGGCCTTTCAGCGGTTCATCGACAATCCGGGTCTCCGCGGGCTGCCCGTGGTGGAGAAGGGCCGGGTCTGCGGCATGCTCGGCCGCTGGCGGTTTCTGGAGCACAAGATGCTGGGCCGCTTCGGCTACGGCTTTGCCCTGAACTCCTACAAGACGGTGGGGCAGATTCTCGATCCCCATTTCCTGCTGGTGGCCGCGAGCAGCCCGCTCGAAGAGGTGGCCCGGAAGATCTCCACCCGGCGGGAGGAGCACCTGTACGACGACATCTGCATCGATCGCGGCGGCAAATACCTGGGCACCGTCCCGGTGAGCGCCTTGTTGGATGCCATGACCGAGCGTAGCCTGTCCCTGGCCAGGGGCACCAATCCCCTGACCGGGCTGCCGGGCAACGAGCTCATCCAGAGGCAGCTCCAGAACATGCTTTCCCAGAACATGCACTTCGATGTGTGCTATCTCGACTTGGACCATTTCAAGCCGTTCAACGACCACTACGGTTTCGAAAAGGGCGACCAGGTGCTCCGCCGCCTGGGCCAAATCGCCGTGGAGATACTGCAGCGCCAGACCGGCGGCGATTTCGGCTTCGTGGGCCACATCGGCGGCGACGACTTCATCCTGGTCTGCCGGCCCAAGCACGCCATTCCGGTCTGCGAGCAGATCATCAGGAGCTTCGAAGCGGAACGGTTCCTCTTCCACGGGCCGGAGGCCCTGGCGGCCGGCGGCTACCGGGCCGAGGACCGGGAGGGCAACGAGCGGCTGTTCGGGCTGCTCTCCCTTTCCATCGGCATCGTGAGCACCGAGGTGAACCGGGCCGGGTCGGTGGCCGAGATCGCCTCCCTGGCAAGCGAAGTGAAAAAGGCGGCCAAGATGCAGCCGGGCTCGGCCATTGTCCGGGACCGGCGTCTCAAAGGCAGAACGGCCGTTGCCGCCGTTTCACCGTGAACCTCGCTGCAAGGCGCCAATCATCGTTGATGATCTCGCTAAAAGTCGCCGGAATCGTTTGACCGTCATTCTGGAGTAGGCCGGACAAGCGCTTGCGCTTGAACGCCCGTAGGGCGAGCGCCAGCTAGCAATCCTGTGTTTTCACTACGTTAGAACGGCACTGGACCCCCGCCTTCGCCGGGGTGACGACGGTGGAAGTATCGGATATTTCCGCAAGTAAGCACTAGGAAACCCGGCTCGAGCCGGCCAGCAGCTGAGGCTCCATTTCAGCGCAGGCATCGTCGGCCTGGTCATCATCCCCTCCTGCGTCCGGCAGGAGCGCGGGCCGGCAACCCGACCGTGCCCGCCGCTTGTCCTCGCCGGTCCCCACCAAGGCCACCAGCTCGCCGACGAACCCCTTCATCTCTTCCGCCTGGGTGCTCAGCTCCCTGGAAGCGGAGGCCGATTCTTCCGCGATGGCCGCGTTCTGCTGCACGATCCGGTCCATTTCCTGGACGGCGGCGCTCACCTCATCGATCCCCTTGGCCTGCTCCCGGGAGGCCGCCGTGATCTCCCCCACCAGCTCGCCGCAGCTGGTCACCGAGCGGGCCACCTCCGCAAACTCGCCGGCGGTCTTGACAACGATGGCCGCCCCTTCGCCGACTTGCAGGGTGGTCTGCTCGATGAGGCCGGCGGTGCTCTGTGCCGCCTCGGCGGTCCGCTTGGCCAGCTTTCGCACCTCTTCGGCCACCACCGCGAACCCCGCCCCCGCCTCTCCCGCCCGGGCCGCCTCCACGGCGGCATTGAGGGCCAGGAGGTTGGTCTGGAAGGCCACTTCGTCAATGGTCTTGACGATTTTCCGCGTATCCTCGCTCGCTCTGGTGATCTCGGCCATGGAGGTGGTGAGCTGGTCCATGGAACCGGCCGCATGGGAGACCAGCTTGGACGTTTCCTGCATCAACCGGTCGGCCTGGGAGGCGTTTTCGGCATTGTTCCTGGTCATGGCGCTGATCTGCTCCAGGCTCGCCGCGCTTTCCTCGATGGCCGCCGCCTGGCGGGACGCCCCATCGGCAACCGCCTCGCTGGAGGTGGTCAGATGGGAGGAGGCCGAGGTCACCAGCTCCGCGCCGTCCGATAAACCGCTGGCCACCTTTCTGACCGGCTTGGTGGCCGACCGCGTGATCACCACGGCCGTCACGCTGCCGAGGATGGTCGCGAAGAGGGCCCCCACCATCATGAGCAGGGTGGAGAAGGAAACCTTGGTGACCGTCTTTTCGGAAACCCGTCCCGTATCATCGAGACCGGCATCATGGGCGCCCTGGGTGAGCGCGATGATCTCCTTGCCGGTCTCTTCCCCCTGGGTGTTGAGCTTCTGAACGGCTGACCAGCTGCCGGTAAAGCTGGTCAGGGAGTCCCGATACATGCCGGAGGCCGCCCGCAAATTGCTGAGCAGGGCCAGATTGGCATCGGAGCGGGTGACGGCCTGGAGGGCGTCGAGCTTCTTGTCGGTGCCGGCAAAGAGCTCGTCCACGGCGGTGATGGCCTTCAAGTCGCGCTGGGCCAGGGCCGTGGAGACCGCCGCATGGACCTGGTTGCCCAGATCGATCAGCTCATTGGTCAAAGCCACCTTGGTCAGCCGTTCCTGCAGCTTGCCCGGGCTCCCCCGCCGCTGCAGCTCCGCCTTCAGGGTCTCGAGCTGGCCGGAGAGGAAGCTGGCGGCATTGCTCATGAAGAACTTGTTGGTCTCATTCATTTCGTCGTAGCTTCTCTTGAGCTCGTAATCGGCCAGTGCCGCCTGGTTCAGCTGCTTCTCGTATTGGTTGATCTTCTCCCGGGCCTGCTCCGTCTCCGCCCGGAATCGGGCCAGGTCGGGGGAGGAGGCCGCCAGCTTCACGCCGTCGTCGAGGTTCTTTCTGGCCTCGGCCAGGGCCTTCTTGCCGAGGGCCAGGTACCGGCCGTCCTGGGTCGAGGCATAGATGGTGGTCCCGAGGGTGGCCTGCATGAAATGGCGCTCCAGGTCGCTTGCCAGCTTCACCTGGGGCAGATACCCCTTGGCCACCCTCTGCGCCGTCCCCTCGATGGCCACGACGTTCCACACCGCCGCGATCCCCGAAACGAGGCCCAGCAGGATGAAAACACCGAACCCCAGACCGATCTTCGCTCCCAGCTTCATGGTTTTCATTTTTGTTTTTCCTATGGTCTTTTTTCCGCGTCAATGAGACCCGGCGAATGTCTATCAATTGAGAGGTCGTGAGCCCCGCGCCGGGCCGTCCCTGCCCCGGCAGCGGTAGAGATGGAGATGTTCCGTTTGCGCCATCTCTTTGTAACGAACGGATATTTGGGAGTGATTAGGAATTATTCAGGAAATCATGAAGACCGGAACCGGGCAGCCGGTGGGGCTTCAGGGGGAGCTCAATTTCTTATAAGCCAGCGGAGCTGGGGCAGGTTCTCGCGGAGGTCGTCGGCAATGCAAGCGGTGCCCGGCTGTCATCGGCCAGGCTACTCGGTCGTCTCCACAGGCTCCCGGGCTTTTTCTTCCGAGAAAAAGGCGATCCAGCACTCCCAGGGAACGGTTTCGAGGCTGCATTCCCGGGGGCAGCGATACCCCTCCACCGCCATGGGGCACCGGCCGCATTTCTGCGTGCAGATGTATTTGGCCGCCTTCACCAGCGCTGGCGAGTATGAGCCGTTGTGAGGTTCCATGGCACCCGTCCTTGACCTTCACGCGCCCGGCTTGATCGGGAGCATCATGGAGCAGGAATCAGGAGCGGTCCTGGTGGGCAGCCGGTCCCTGCTCACGCGGCGGCCCGGCAGGGCTCCTGAAAGGGATAGCCCGGCCAGCCGATCAGGACGGGCTCCTCCTCGCGGGCGAAGGGGGAATGGAAAATGGGACAGGCGGCGTGCCCCTTTGCCATGCAGAAGGTTTCGAGCTCGGCGAGGCTGGGGAGGTAAAGCCCGTGCCGGGCTTCGCAGGAGATCACCTGCCGGGAGGTCCCGGGATGGTATTGGCGAAGATACTTGCAGGTCATGGCCTCGCTCCTCGGAAAAAGGAAAAGAGATGCTCCGTTGCGGTCCATCCCAGTTGTAGCAGGCCTCTGTTCGGGCGGGGTTAGGATTCATTCAGGGGTTGGTGAGGGGAGGGCCGGCCCTTGCAGAAAGCCGCCGCAAGGAGGGGCGAACGAATCCGGCAGAAAGGAAAGGGGGGCCGCCGGCGAGCCCGGAGCCCCCTTCCCGTGGAGGAGAGATACCGCTTTGAAGAAGGCCTGCTGCGGCAGACCCGGAAACTAGAATGCGAACTGATAGACCAACTGCACGCGGTTATCGTTGCCCAGGTTGTTGCCGATGACCGGCGCGTTGCCCATGCCGCCGCTGTCTTTGCCGTAATTGGCCCACTCATAGTCGAGAAGCACCATATTGCCCTTGTAAATATCGTAGACCAGGCCGGACATGTACAGGTTGTAGGTCGCGTCATCCCCGGCGCGGACGTCGTTGTTGACATCGCCGTCGAAGTGATCATAGCGGCCGAAGACGGAGAGCTTGCGCTGGAGCACCGGCAGATGATAGGTCCCGAAAAAGGCAAGGTCGGAGGTCTCCAGCGAATCGCTGGTGCCGGGCACCACCCAGGTGCCCCCGGAGTTGCCCGTGGTCCGGATGTAATCGGTATAGAGAATGAAGGCCGGATGCTCGTAGCTGATCATCCCCATGTTGACCGAGTAGTCCGGCTCATTGGTGGGCTGGTTGCCTTTGCCAGTGACCCCGAAATAGCTGAGCTGCAGGCCGGGCAGGGTGTCCGGGAGGGGCCGCAGGGTGAGACGGCCTTCGATGGGCTTGTTGCCGTTTTTATCGTCGGCATGGTAGCCGGCGCCGTTATAGACGCCGAAGTGCCAGGAGCCGTAGCGGCCGGCATAGGCGCCATTGCCGGTACGGGCTTTGGCATCGGCGAGCTTGCCGCCGAAAAAGCCCTGCAGGCTGATGCCGACATCCGCGGAGTTGAGCACCCCGGCCCGCTCGATGGGCATGGTGCCCTGCAGACGGAAGGGGTTGACATGCTCCTCGAAATCGAGCCAGGGGATGTGGCCCTGGCCGAATTCGGCCGTCATGTCGGTGAGGAATCCGACATTCTTCGGCTTGGCATAGGCATACAGGTACTTGATCCGGGTCTCAATGTCGCCTGAGGCGAGCCGGGTGATATCCGTGGTGACCCGCGCTCCGAGCCAGGGAGTGATTTCCTTCGTGACCCCCAGGTAGCCGCGCTGGAGAGTAAAATCGTTGTAGCTGCTCTGTTTGTCTCCGGCCGCCCCATGGTTCCCCGCGGAATAATCGATATAGCCGAGGCCTTCGATTTTGATCCCCTTGAGCGCTTCGGGAATGGCCAAGCCCTTGTCCTGAATGTCCTTGACCATTTCCTGCTGCTTCTGCTGCTCCTGGGCCGCAGCTTCCTGCTGGATGCGGCCGGCCTCCTCCTGGGTCAGGATCCCTTTTTGGATCAGGATGTCGAGCAGCGGGCTCTGCCCGGCATCCGCGGCCTGGGCCGCGGAGCCGACCGCAGGCAGCGACAAGGCAAGCAGCGCGGCGGCGGCCAACGACTTCTTCCCCGGAATCCGGCAATACCTCTTCTTCATGCTGATGTTGTTCATCTTCTTTCCCCTTCGTTTCTTTGGTTAGTCGGAAAAGCCTTTGCGTCATGCGACATCCCCCCGGTTCCTTGACCAATCCCGGTCCTGCGCCGCACGGCTTGGGGAAGGATATCTGCGAATTGTTAAGCTGGAGTAAGGAGGTGATTAAATTCCGGTCAGGAAACGGTTAGATCA
>JAJYKH010000154.1 GCA_021788685.1 Deltaproteobacteria bacterium
GTCGATGGTCTTGATGACCTTGGCGGTGTTGTCGGAGGAGGCCTTGACCTTGCCGATGACCTCGGCCATGCGGCCCATGGCCTCTTCCGCCCCGTGGAGGGCGGTCTGCGCCTCCCCGCACATCCGGTTCGCCTCCAGGGCATTCCCGGAATTCTGCCTGGTCATGGCGGCCATCTCCTCCAGGGAAGCGGCGACCTCCTCGACGGAAGCGGCCTGGCGGTTTTCGCCGTCGGCAATCTCCATGGTCGAGGTCTCTACGGTGCCGGCGGCCGCCTCCAGCTGGGAGGCGCTCACCTGGAGGCCCCGGATCGCCGAGCGCAGCTGGGCGACCAGCAGCCGGATCATGTACAAGGAAAAGCCAACCGCCATGAGGAGCGCCGCGCCGCTGGCGACGGTGGCCACCCGCCGGAAGCGGGAGATTTCCGCGACGATTCCGGCCAGGGCCCCCTCGCCTTGCAGCTTCTGGCCTTCGATGAGGGGGGCCATGCGGTCTGCCAGGTCCTGGGCCGAGGCGTCGAAGCTCCCCATGAGTCCGTTGCCCGCCTCCGTTCCGTTTTCGACGTAGGCGTGGGCCATCGTGCTGCCCGCTTGGCAGTAGGCCTCGAACCGCTCGCGGATGGCCGCCAGGTCCTCCGCCCTGCCCGTACTGCTTTCAGAGAGGGCGGCGAGCTGATCCAGGTCGGCCAGAAAGGCCCGCCGGTGCTCCTCCGCCTGCCGGAACCCGTCATCGAGCCCGTTCTGGCCGCGGGTGGCGCTGATGTCCGTGAGATACTGCTGGACCTGGATGATGCGAAGCTGCATGTCCTTGATGATCATCGTCCGCTGGTAGCTGCCGCTGATCGCGGACTGGGCGGCGACCGCGTGGATGTTGAGGGAGCCGGTGAAGAAAAAGGTCGCGGCGGCCAGCGCCGCAAGGGCTGCGGCCGGGGCGGCCAGCCCCAGGATCAATTTGGTGATGAGCTTCATGCCCGTCCTCTCCTTTAATTTACAAACTCCTGTTGTCCGGTGGTTCCTACCAGAACCGGATGAGTCTTTCCATCATTTTTTCGAGGCCGATCACACCGTGCCCGAAAGTGCCGGCCCGCCGCAAGCTGCCCTCCGAGAGCTTGGAAGCCGAGCGGCGCATCCCGTTCCGATCCTTGTCTTTTCGGCGAACGGTGGTTAAGCTTATCGGAACCCCCAATCCCGACGAGAACAGCTCATGACGAACGGCCGCAATTCCATCCTCTGCCCCAACTGCCGCCGCCTCGTGAGCCGGGATGTCGATCGCTGTCCTTACTGCGGCATCGCCCGTCCCGGCGCCTGGTGGAAGAACACTGTTTTGACCCGGGGCCTGCTCGACGGCGAGCAGCTGGTGCGGACCATCATCGCCGTCAACATCGGCATGTTCGTGCTCTCCCTGGCCTTCCGGCCGGGCGGCCCCGGGATCTCCCCGAGCCCCTTCGCCTTGCTCTCGCCCGGCAGCGAAAGCCTGTTCCTTCTCGGGGCCACCGGCACCATTCCCATCGATCAGTACGGCCGGCTGTGGACCCTCTTTGCCGCCAATTACCTGCACGCGGGCATTCTCCACATCTTCTTCAACATGATGGCCTTCAGCCAGCTCGGGCCGCTGGTGGCAAGCGAGTATGGCAGCAGCCGGATGATCGTCATCTATACCCTCGGCGGCGCGGGCGGCTATCTCGTCTCCTACCTGGCCGGGGTGCCTTTCACCATCGGCGCCTCGGCCGCGGTCTGCGGGCTGATCGGCGCCATCCTTTACTATGCCAAATCCCGGGGGGGCGTTTACGGCAGCCAGCTCTACCGGCAGGTCGGCGCCTGGACCGTGGGGCTCTTCCTGTTCGGCTTCCTGGTGGGCGGCATCAACAATTGGGCCCACGGGGGCGGCATCGCCGTCGGCGCGGCCCTCGGCTACCTGATGGGCTACCGGGAGCGGCGGGAGGAAACACTGCTCCACAAGATGCTGGCCGGGGCCTGCGTTCTCCTCACCCTGCTCGCCCTGGCCTGGGGGGTAGGCTCCGCCCTCTTCTACCGGCTGACCTGATTCCCCCTCCTACCCAACGGCCTGCCGTCGCCCCCGTCAACCTGGGCTCCGGCTCCTGCCGCGAATGCCTGGAATCGGCGTTTTTTCCTTGAAATTGAGCGTGTTTTCTGCTTTGGTTTACAACCTTTGGCATTTCACCGGAAAGACGGAATGGTAAAACCGAATTGCTGGCAAGTCCTGGCATGCGGCCGGGAGCCGGGCGGCGCCAAAACCGGCGCGCTGGGCGTCTGCCCGGCGGCCATCGAGACCCGCGCGGACGGCCTGCACGGAGGGGAGAACGGCGGACGCGCCTGCTGGGCGATTTCCGCCACGTTGTGCCATGGCCGTCCTCAGGGCACTTACACCCAGAAGGCCCATGACTGCCTGCGCTGCAAGTTCCTTGCACGCGTCCGCCGGGAAGAAAGACGCGGGCTCCTCAGCCTGGCGGAGATCCGCCAGCACCTGAAGATCAATTGCTGGGAGCACTTGGCGTGCGGCCGGGAGCTGGGAGGTGTCAAGGCGGGCGAGCTCGGGGTGTGCCCGGCGGCGATCGAAGCCGCAACCGACGGTTTGCACGGCGGACAGAATGGCGGCCGGGTCTGTTGGGCAGTTTCGGGCACCCTGTGCGGAGGCCGGGTTCAGACGACGTTCGCCCGCAAGGCGGGCGACTGCCTGCGCTGCGAATTTTTCGAGCGTGTCCGGCAGGAGGAGCCTCGCCTCATCAGCGTGGCGGAAATCCAAGCCCTTCTGTGACCACTTCGGCCCCTCCGCCGGGCCAGCTTCATTTCCTGATTTCCCGCCTGACGAACTCGCAAGGTCAGGTTTCAACCATGAAGAGCACTTATCAGGCCGGAGCCATGAGCCACAAGGATGATCGCCAGGCGGAGAAAGAGCAGCTCGCCATTTTCTGCGGCATCGGCAGAATTCTCACCTCCTCGCTCAACCCCGGCGAGGTCTTCCGCCGGGTGATGCGGCTCATCGGCGAGCACTTTTCCCCACGCAACTGGTCGCTGCTGCTCATCGAGCAGGGCAGCGGCCGGCTCCGGTTCGAAATCGCCATGGGGATCGATGCCGAGCGTCTGAAGGACTTCCGTCTGGAGCCGGGGGAAGGGATCGTCGGCTGGGTCTGCGAGCACGGGGAGCCGCTGGTAGTCCCCGATGTGCAGGGCCACCCCCGGTTCAGCCCCCGGCTCGACCAGCACCTGGGGTTCGTCACCCGCTCGGTGGTTTGCGTGCCGCTGCTCAACGGCACCAACAAGGTGATCGGCGCCATCGAGCTCATCAACAAGATCCGGCCGGCAACCGATGCCCAGGGGCGGCCGACCACCTCCGAAGGGGAGCCCTTCACCGAGCTCGACATGGCCATCCTCTCCTCGATCGCCTCCTTCACCGGGATCGCCGCCGAAAACGCCTTCCTGCACGAGAAGGTCCGGGAGCTGGCCATGGTGGATTCCCTCACCGGCCTGAGCAACCGCCACTATTTCAACGAGGTCTACCGCCGGGAGGTCCGGCGCGTGCAGCGCTACGGCCATTCCGTGTGCGTGCTGATGATGGACGTGGATGACCTCAAGCGCGTCAACGACAACCACGGCCACCTGGTTGGCGACAAGGTCCTGACCATCCTGGCGGGCATCCTCAAGGATTCGGTTCGCCAGTCGGACGTGGTGGCCCGCGTCGGCGGCGACGAGTTCGTCATCCTCATGCCCATGGCGGACGAGGCGAGCGGCCGGGAAGTGGCCCGGCGCATCGCGGAGCGGATCGAAACCTGGAACGGCAAAAGCCTGCTCCCCGGGGTCCGGCTCGGGCTGAGCATCGGCATCCGTGCCGCCGGTCCCGAGAATGTGGAACGATTGCTCCTCAATGCGGACCAGGAGCTCTATCAGTCCAAGGACCTCAAGAAGAAGCCGGAAGAGCTGACCTCGGCCGAGCAGATGCGCGATTACCTCTCGCGAACCCTGGCCGGGGACGACTGACAAAGTCGGATCCTGCCTCCGGATGGCTGAGCACAAAAACTTCGATATGCAAGGCGCGGTGGGTCGCCAAAGCGGAGGCGTACCTTAAAGGTAAGGTCGAGCATTTCGCGATCAGCCGCAATGCCGTAGATCGAGCTTTTTGCGACGCCATCAAATCCCTCCCCCTTCCGTTTGACAAAAACCGGACCGCTGTCGTGTAATGGAAATGCGCTGCTCCATTTGCCCCGCAGCCGCCGGATATTCCCGCCTCTGCAAAGGGCAGGCGGAGGCCTTTCAAAGCCGCCCCCCGCATTGACAGTGCCGCTGGGAAATTGCTACCCTGACTCAAAGAGCACCTAACACAAAAAAGGATGATTTCCGCGATATCCGGATGCTTTTTCCCATCCAGGGAACCGCTCTTCACAACCGCCGCCCTTCGCAGCGGCACCGACAATCACACCCGACCAGAAGGAAAGGGAAGACGGGAGCGGCGCGCCGGCCGAGGTTTTCCTTTTCCGGCACCAGCCGTCTGAAGGAGGGGACGAACGCTCACGGATTCAGGTGAAAGGAATACCGGCGTTCAGCCTGAAGGACTAGCTGTTGGAAGCCTGGAAAGGCAAACCACCAACCCAAAGGAGCGCATGTTATGAAAAAGATGATGATCACGGCATCGGCATTTCTGTTCAGCATGGCCCTGACCACCGGCGTCATGGCCGCGGGCGAATACAGCAGCGGCTCCTCTCAGAGCAGCACCTCTTCCGGTGCCGCCATGCAGTCGCCGTCAGCCCAGCAGGAACAGGCAGTGAAATCGACCAACAAGCTGATCGGCAAGGCGGTCAAGGGAAGCCAAGGACAGGATATCGGCAACGTGAGCGACATCATGATCGACACTCAGACCGGCCAGGTGGCCTACGCCCTGGTGTCAGCGGGCGGCGTCCTGGGGATGGGTGAAA
Source organism: Deltaproteobacteria bacterium (assembly GCA_021788685.1). GTDB lineage: Bacteria > Desulfobacterota > Desulfobulbia > Desulfobulbales > UBA5123 > JAJYKH01. Next base: position 4,926 of record JAJYKH010000154.1, read on the forward strand.
ATCAGTACATCGTGCCGTGGAATGCCCTCCATACCGATCCGACCACCGATACCTTGACCCTGAACATGAGCGCGGAACAGCTCAAAAACGCCCCCAAAGGCCAAACGGTCGCCAACCGGGAGCAGGCCAGGAAGATCTTCCAGTTCTACGGGGTGGCCCCTTACTGGGAGCAAGGCGCGCAACAACAGCAGATGCAGCAGCAGCCGCGGATGATGGAGCCGCAAGGCCAAAAGACCCCGGGCGGCGGCGCCCCGAGCGGCGGTCCCAGCGGCGGCAGCAGTTACTGATCTCCGGCGCCCCGGACAGGGAGGGGTTGACCCATTCTGGCCGATTCACGCCAGCCATTCCGAAAAGAGTGACAAGAAGGCCGGGCTCGGGCGCAAACGGGCCCGGTTTTTTTTTACTGAAGATCGGCCAGGTGGGCGAGCCGCATGGCCTCCGGGTCTTCGGCGAGGGACCGGGGGAGGATCACCGTTACCGTGTAGTTCTCCTTGGCCAGCTTGAGATCGTCCAAGCCTTTTTCCTTCTGGGACAGGGGCGAATCGATGGTGATCTTCCCCTGTTTCAGGAACCGGATCATCTCGTTCACATGAGCCATGCCAATGGTGAAGATGGCTTTCTTGCCAGTGGTTCCCCCCTCCGCCACCTCCCGGCCGATGGCATCCGGGATGGCCTGCAGCAAGGCGGCGCTCCGTTTTTGCTGCAGATAGTCGAGGAGCCTCAGATCGGCCGGGTCGGGGCCGCCCGCCTTTCCGGAGCGGAGGAGGACGTCGAGGACGGAGAAATAGAGCTTCTCGTCTTCCACCTGCTGCAGCTTCAGGTGATAGCTTTCCTTGAGCAGCTTGTCGGCATTGGTGAAGACCTTGGTGTCGTTGAGAACGGCATGGAGGGTCGCATCATCCAGGGAGTGGGGCGTGAATCCCTCTTCCGGGGTGAAGGCCGCCGGCTGGACCCCCTGCCGCTGCCCGCCCGATCGGCCGAAGTAGCCTTCCGGCAGAAGCAGATTCACCTTTTCGTTGCGGACAAGCCATTCGCCGATCCGGTAGATCTCGGTCTGAACGGCAACGGTATTGGGACCGTTGGCGCCGGTTTCCGGGTTCCGGTGGCACTGGCAGATGATGTAGAGGTGCTCGTCCGGATTGCCCCGCTTCCGATAAATGACCTTCCCGTATTCACTGGGAATCAGCAACGGGTGGCTGCCGGCGGCGTCCAGCGCCAGGCAGGGCGAAGCCGCGAGAAAGGCGGCCAGAACCGTCAGCGCCGCGCTGCGCTTGATTTTCCGAAGAGTGGCCGATGAGGGGAATTTCATTGCAAACCTCATTCCGATTAGGGGCCATCCCGGACATGAGGATTGCAGAGGAAAAAAGTCCGACAGAAAACTGGCAATCCCGCTGTCATAGGGTATTTACCCGTTAGACCGGTGACTTTGCGCCTCCGCCTTTCGGCGGATTTGCCTTTTACAGTTCAGAATGAAAGAACGTCAGAAAAACGGCCAGTTATGGGCCAAAGGCAGGCTGCAGCCGGGTTCCAGTATAGTGGCTCAGCAAACCATGTCAAACGGAAAAAAAGCGCGCAACTGTAGTGAGATGAAGATGTAGGCGGAATAAAAGGCAAAAAAAATGGGGCGGAGAAACCGCCCCCCGAATGAACGTTGCCGTGGGGCCGGTCAGTCGAAGTAGACCCGCAGGCCGGCTTGGGCGCCCGCGCCTCGCAATCGGGGTCGGTCGCGCTCGCGGGATCGTTCACGAGCGCGAATTTCTTCCCCTCGCATCCGACGATCGCCGGCGCCGGCGCGAGTTCCTTGAAGAGATAGGG
>JAJYKH010000155.1 GCA_021788685.1 Deltaproteobacteria bacterium
AGACTTCCTAATATATCCAACTCCAGCCCGGCCGTCAATACCCTTTCCCAACCGCCAGGCCCTCTCGCCCGTCCCGCAGGACCGGGGCAAACTAAACGAACTGGCCCCGGGTGTCAACAGAATATTTCAGAGGCCGGGATCATTTTTTTGCCCGTCCCGAAAGGCATACCGGAAATAGCGGATTCTCCATCTCTCTCCCGGGGAGGAGCTTCCGACCTTGCCCCTGCCGCCGGTCTCTGGGTCGATCAGAGCGGGACGGGCGACAGGGTCCTTTTAAGCACGGTTGATGGCGGCGGCAAGGCACCCGGCTCCGAAGCCGTTGTCGATATTCACCACCGCCACCCCGGGGGCGCAGCTGTTGAGCATGCCGAGCAGCGCGGCCAAGCCGCCGGCCCCCGTGCCGTAGCCGATGCTGGTGGGGAGACCGATCACCGGCTTGTCCACCAGGCCTCCCACCACCGAGGGCAGGGCGCCTTCCATCCCGGCAACCACAATCAGCACCGAAGCGGCGGCGAGCAGGTCCCGGTGGGCAAACAACCGATGAATCCCGGCCACCCCAACATCATAGAGTGCATCCACCCGGTTGCCGAGGGCGCGGGCGGTGACCAGGGCCTCTTCGGCAATGGGGATGTCCGAGGTACCGGCGGCGATCACCAGGATAGTCCCTCTTCCCTTGTCCGTTTTGGGAGAAGGATTGCCGACCAGCAGCCGGGCTCGCTCGTGGTATTCGAGCGGGGGGAGCGCCTCACGGACGGCGGCCGCCTTGGCGGCATCCACCCGGGTGGCCATGACCACGTGTCCGTGGGGCAGCATTCTTTCGAGGATGGCGGCGATCTGGGAGGCCGGCTTGTTTTCCCCGTACACCACCTCGGGAAAACCGGTCCGGAGCGGCCGGTGGTGATCGAGGCAGGCAAAGCCGAGGTCTTCGGCGGGCCAGTGCTTTAGGGCGGCCATGGCTTCCTGGACAGAGCAGCCGCCGCTCTGCACGCTCGCCAGCAGCTCGCGCAATTTCAAGATATCCATTTGATTTCTATTGAAATTTTATCAAAACACCCTTGCAATCATGCCGACCCTGGCTTAGAGTGGTTTCATGAACCCCTGGTCTCCCCCCAGGAAGGTTGCCCTGATCGCCTTCCTCACCTCCATCCTGCTCCTCGGCGGCAAATTCATCGCCTATTACCTCACCGGCTCAGCCGCGGCCTTGTCCGATGCCCTGGAGTCGATCATCAACGTGGTCACCGGGGCCTTCATGCTGGTCAGCGTTGCAATCAGCAGCCGGCCGGCCGACGAGAGCCATCCTTACGGCCACGGGAAGATCGAGGCTTTCTCGGCCGGCCTGGAGGGCGGCCTGATCCTGCTCGCGGCAATGGTCATCCTCGGGGAGGCGGCCCCCCGGTTCCTCGTGCCGGTACCGCCCCAGCGGTTGGGACTGGGCACCATTCTGCTCTTTGGGGCGGGAATTATCAACCTGATTCTCGGACTCAGCGTCTGCTATTACGGCCGCCGTCACCGGTCGGAGGCCCTGGAGGCGGATGGCCGCCACCTCCTGACCGACTTTTACACCAGCGCCGGCGTGGTGCTCGGGCTCCTGGGGGTCCGCTCGACCGGCTGGCTGTGGCTCGATCCCCTGGTGGCCTGTCTGGTGGCTATCCAGATCCTGGTCCCGGGGACGAAGCTGGTGCGCAATGCCGTCCGCAACCTGATGAACGAGGCCGATCCGCAAATCCTGCAGCGGGTGGTGGACGCGCTCGCCAACATGGAGAGTCCGGTTTGGCTCTGCCCCCATGATCTCCGCGTTATCCGCTCCGGCAACTACCACCACATCGACCTCCACATCACCCTTCCTCATTACTGGCGGTTGGGCCAGGCGCACGCGGTGGAAAAAGAGATTGCCGCCAAGCTGCTCGCTACCGTGGGCACGGCGGGCGACGTCATGATCCACCTCGACCCTTGTGATTCGGCCTGCTGCCGCAGCTGCCGGCTCGAGTCCTGCCCGGAACGGCAGGCCCCCTTTGCCGGCAGCGAGCCGTTGCGGATGGAAAACATCATCGGGCCGGACCCGCGATAGCAGTTGCCGCCGGGGGCGGTTTCATGTACGTTCAACCTCTTCGGCCTTGTCCGTCCGAGAAATTCTTCTTTCCGCTTCCCTATGACCATCAGCCACCGCCCCCGGAAGAGCTGGCTCAAAATAACCATCGAAGCCCCTATGAAGCTTGCAGAGGAGGTGGCCGGCATCCTGGCATCCTTGAGTGGCACCGGCGCGGAAACCATCCCGGTCCCTTCGGGAGGCGAGCTGGTCGTCGCCTACCTGGCTGATGACGGGGAAATCCAAGTCAAACGCGCCCTTTTGGAAGAGTATCTGCAAAACCTGACCGACGCCGCCGGCCAACCGTTGCCGGTGCAAACCGAACGGCTGCTGGAGGAAGATTGGGGCCAGAGCTGGAAGACCCATTTCAAGCCGGCGCGGCTCACTTCCCGGCTGGCGATCACGCCGAGTTGGGAAACGTATGTGCCGCAGGGGGAGGAAGCGGTGATCGAGCTCGATCCCGGTATGGCCTTTGGCACCGGCCTGCACGCCAGCACCCGCCTCGCCTTGGAATTGATTGACGAAACACTGGCCTCTCCGAGGAACGGACCCATCCGAGCTCTTGACGTGGGCACCGGCACCGGCATTCTCGCCATGGCCTGCGCCCTCCTCGGCGCCAGCCGGGTGGTGGCCATCGACAACGATCCGGACGCAGTCCATGCCGCCGCCGAGAACGTGCGCCGGAACCACCTCGAATCGAGCATCGAGGTGAGCGGCCGCGACCTGCGGGAGGTGGCCGGCCCCTTCGAGCTGGTCGTCGCCAACATCATCCACGACACCCTGGTCGAGCTTGCCCCGGTCCTGCGCGGGCTGGTGGCGCCCGGCGGCGCGCTCATCCTGGCCGGCATCCTCCAAGGGGAGCAGGAGGCGAGCATCATCGCCACCTACCGGGTCCTCGGCCTCGAATCGCATCGCATTCTCCACCGGGAGGAGTGGACGGCGCTCCGCTTCACTGCCCCCTTTTGAGCAACATGCATCAATTCTTCATCGAGCCCGAGGCCGTCCGCGGGGACACGGTCCTGATCACCGGTGCCGAGGCGCACCATCTGCGGACGGTGCTCCGGTTGGCCGCCGGCGACCGGGTCCGCCTTTTCGACGGCACCGGCCGCATTTTGGAAGCGGTCGTCACCCGGGTGAGCAAAGGCGAAACCGAGACCCGGATCGTGGCCTGCACGACCGCCGAGCCGCCGCCGGTCCAGGTCCACATCGGCCAGGCCCAGCTCAAGGGCAAGAAGATGGACCTCCTGGTCCAAAAGGCAAACGAGCTGGGCATCCAAACCCTGATGCCGTTCGTCTCCGCCCGCTGCGAGGTGCGGACCGGCAACCCGGAACGCCAGGAACGCTGGGAGCGGATCGTCTTCGAGTCGTGCAAGCAGTGCGGCCGGGCGGTGCCCATGGCCTGCCCGCCTGAAACCGATTTTGCCGGAATGCTGGCCGCCGGCTGCGAATTCGACCTGAAGCTGATCTTCTGGGAAGAGGAGCGGCAGCGTTCCCTCGGCCCCCTCCTCGCGCCGATGGCGCCCGTGCACACCGCAATGGCCCTCATCGGCCCGGAAGGGGGCTTCACCGAAGAGGAAGTAACCCAGGCGACCGCCGCCGGCTTCCTCCCGGTCTCCATAGGCCGGCGCATCCTGCGGGCCGAAACCGCCAGCCTTGCGGCCATGGCCATTCTCCAGCACCGCTTTGGCAACCTCGATTGAAATTGGAAACGTTTCGCAGCCGGCGGAATTTGTAAAAATCCTGTAAAAAAACACCATTGGAGAAAGCATGCGGGCGGTGGTGCAACTGGTCAGCCGGGCTTCAGTCACGGTGGACTCCGTTGTGGTCGGCAGCATCGGACCCGGTTTGGCGGTTCTCCTGGGGGTCCACCGGGAGGATGCCGAGACGGACGCCCTCCAGCTTGCGGAAAAAATCGCGAACCTCCGCATCTTCCCGGACGAGCGGGGGCTGATGAACCGCTCTCTCCTGGAGCAGGAGGGCGAGCTGCTGGTGATTTCCCAATTCACCCTGTTCGGCGACTGCCGGAAAGGGAGGCGGCCCTCCTTCTCCCAGGCGGCCCCGTCGGAGCCGGCCCGGGCGCTCTACGAGCGGTTCTGCCGGGCAGCCGCCGACCTGGGCGTCCGGGTGGCGACCGGCCAGTTCCAGGCCATGATGGAGGTTTCCCTCACCAACAACGGTCCGGTCACCCTTCTTCTCGATTCCGGCAAGTTGTTCTGACTCTTGGCCTTCTTTCAAAAAGCCTCACTTCGTCTTGATTTTGCTTGCATCCGCCGACAGTGCTTTTTAAGCTAAATAGTTACCTTGACAGATCGATTTTCTTTCCGAGAGGAACTATCGGCGGTGCGGGAGCATGCGAGAACCTCTTTTCACGAATACCCAGCATATCACCCAAGAGCTGGCTGCCCTGCTCAAGAGCAAGATTTCGCTTAATTTTTATCAGCAGAACAACTCCGTGCAGCCGGTGCTCGTCAGGGGCATCGACCTCAAGCACGAGCCGCCCCTGGTGGTACTCCTCAAGAAAAACGGCTTTCGGGCCGAAGAGGGCGGCTGCTGCCTGCTCTACCGCACCGAAGCCCAGATTCCGCGCGGGTTCAACGGCACGATCATCAAGCAGTCGGAGCACCACCTGGGGATCCCTCTGCCGGAAGAGATCTTCCAGATTCAGCGCCGCAAGTGCGGCCGCTACAGCACACCGCCCCCATCAAAGGTCGTCTTCACCCTGAAGGATGCCCAGCGCCTGCACAACGGCCGGGTGGTGGACATTTCCTGCGAGGGCGCCAAGCTGGCCGGACTTTTCCCTCCCAAGCTGGAAAAGGACCTGGTCATCGGCCCGCTTTCTTTCTCCCTGCACCGGCAGTTCGCCAAAAACGAGATCACCCATTTCAACGCCGCCGAGGCGGTCATCGCCTGGACGGCGCGGGACGGCGACAAAATTCTGGAAATGGGCCTCCGGCTGCACCTCGCCCCTGCGGAGCGGGACAAGCTGGAGCAGTACATCGAAATGCGCAGCCTGGAGGAAGCGGCGCTTCCGCCCACCCGCAACGGGGCTGCCAAAGGGTGACGGTCTCGCCGGAGTGCCCTGCTGGCTTTCGCCGATACACCCTGACGTACCCTGCGGCCCCACGCTGATGCGAGGGGGCCAGCGAGGATGGTCCATGAAAGTTTCCGTCGTCAAAAACATTCTGGCTGCCAATGACCGTATCGCCCAGGAGAACCGGGAGCTGTTCGACCGCAACGGCGTCTTCGCCATCAACCTGATGAGCTCGCCCGGCGCGGGCAAGACCAGCCTGCTCGAGGCCATGGGCCGGGACCTTGGGCAGCGGCTCCGGATCGCGGTCATCGAGGGCGACATCCAGTCCACCCTCGACGCCGAGCGGGTGGCGGCGGCCGGGCTCCTGGCGGTGCAGATCGAAACCGCCGGGGCCTGCCACCTCGATGCCAACATGGTCCGCTCAAGCCTCAATGACCTGGATCTGGCCGCCCTCGACCTCCTGGTGGTGGAAAACGTCGGCAATCTGGTCTGCCCGGCCGAGTTCACCGTGGGCGAGCACCGCAAGGCCATGCTGCTCAGCGTCACCGAGGGCGAGGACAAGCCCCTCAAGTATCCCCTGATGTTCCAGGAATCCCAGGCTCTGCTCATCAGCAAGATCGACCTCCTGCCCTACGTGCGCTGCGATCTGGAAAAGCTCAAGGCGGCGGCGCGGACGGTCAATCCCGGGATTCGGATTTTCGCGGTCTCCACCTACACGGGCGAGGGTCTCGGCGAATGGCATAACTGGTTGCTGGAGCAAGTCGGCCATCCGTGACCTCGACTGGGGCGTTCCGTTTCCGGCCTGGGCGGCTCAAATGACAATCTCGCAAAAAGTCCAATTCTGCCCCTGGACGGCTAAGCACAAAAGCTCGATACACAAGGCGCGGAGGTGCCGCGGAAGCGGCGGCGTACAGAAGTTACGTCGAGCATTTCGCGACCCGCCGAAACGCCGTAGATCGGACTTTTTGCGACCCCATCATTCATGATCAATGTGCGCATCACCCTGCGGGGCATCGTGCAGGGAGTCGGGTTTCGTCCCTTCATCTATCGGCTGGCGGGGGAGCACGCAGTCACTGGCTATGTGGCCAATACCGTCTCCGGAATCCTTATCGAGGCCGAAGGCAGCCGCCCGGCCGTCTCCGGGTTCGTGCACGACATCAGCGCCCGCAAGCCGCCCCTGGCCCGGATCGATGAGATGGCCGTCCAGGAAACCGAGGTCGCGGGCGCGAGCCGTTTCCGGTCCTTCGTCATCAGGGAGAGCCGGGGTGGCCCGGCCGAAACCGCCCTGCTGCCGCCCGATCTGGACGTCTGCCCGGAGTGTGTGGCCGAGCTTCTCACTCCCGGCGACCGCCGCCACCGCTACCCCTTCATCAACTGCACCAACTGCGGCCCGCGCTACACCATCATCGAGGACCTCCCTTACGACCGCCCCCTCACCGCCATGAAGGGATTCACCCTCTGCCCCTCTTGCGCCGCGGAGTACCGGGACCCGGCGGACCGCCGCTTCCACGCCCAGGCCACCGCCTGCCCGGGATGCGGCCCCCGGCTGGAGCTGGTCGACGCCCGGGGAACGCGGCGGGCGGCGGGCG
>JAJYKH010000156.1 GCA_021788685.1 Deltaproteobacteria bacterium
CCGCTTCCGGCCGAAGCGGTCCGACGCCATGCCCGCTGGCATGGCTGACAGTGAATAGACGAGATTGAACAGCAGGTAGACCAGCGGGATGGTGACCGCCGGAATCCCCACCTGCTGCGCCCGCAGGATCAGGAAGGCATCGCTCGAGTTGCCCAGGGCGAACAGGGCGGCGATCACGACGAAGAGCTTGAACCGCCAGTCGAAATGGGCCAAGGTGAGCCGCGGCCTCGCCGCCCGCGCCGCGGCGGCCCTTTTCTTCTCCTTGATCCCGGCGACGATCACCGCCACCGCGATCAGCCCGGGCAACATCGAGAACCAGAAGACCAACCGGTACCGGTTGCCGGAGAGCCCCAGAAGAAAAAAGGCGAGGGCCGGCCCGACCACGGCGCCAAAGGTGTCCATGGCCCGGTGGAAGCCGAAGGCCCGGCCCAGATGGGTATGGGCCGCGGATTCGGCAATGATGGCGTCGCGGGGGGCGGTGCGCACCCCCTTGCCGAAGCGATCCATGAACCGCGAGCCCAAGACCTGGTGCCAGCCGGGAGCAAGGGCGATGAGCGGCCGGCTGAGGGTGGAGATGGCGTAGCCTATGGCCATCAGCCACTTGCGGTTGCCGAGCCGGTCCGAGAACCAGCCGGAAAAGACCTTGAGCAGGCTGGCGGTGGACTCGGCGACTCCTTCGATCAGCCCGATCACCGCTTTGTCGATGCCCAGGGTGTTGGCGAGGAACAGGGGGACGAGCGGGTAGATCATCTCGGAGCTCACGTCCATGAAGAAGCTCACCAGCCCGGCGAAGAAGACGTTCTTCTCGAAGCCGAAGAGCTTTCGGCCCTCCGGAACGCCTTTTTTTCCAACCAGAGGGAGCGACTCCGCTTCCATGCCGTGGCCTCCTTAGAATCGCAAAGAGGCCTTCAGCCTCTTGGGATTGAGGAGCAGATCCAGGCCGCTCCTCGCGCTGGCGACGTGGACATCGGCGGCAATGATGGCGTCGGTCGCGCACCCCTCGCCTTCGGTCACCGCAATGCCGACACGCGCGCTCTTCAGCATCGCCCGGTCGTTGTTCCCGTTGCCAAAGGCCACCACCCGGTCAGCGCCGAGCCCTTCGACAAATTGCTGCTTCTGGATATCGTGGCGCTCGCCCATGAGGATGTGAACCTCGCAGGGGATGTCCCACAGCTCCTGGCGGGCCATGCCGAAGGTGTCCGCGGTCAGGATATGAATCTGCAGGATCTCCGAGATCCGGCGCAGCTGCTCCCGGACTCCGGGGAGAAGGCTGCCGTCCACCGACAGGGTGCCGGTGAAGTCGGACACCAGATGCTCCAGCTGGAGCAGGCCGAAGCCGGGCACGTCAATCAAGAGCATGAGTCTCTCCCTTTCCGTTGGCGAATCCGGTGCGCAGGAGGGAATCGCGGCTGATCATGCCCTTGAACTTCCCTTCCGCATCGATCACCGGCAACCGTTTGAAGGCATGTGCGAGCATGAGCCGGATGGCCTCCTCGACGGAGGTCTCCTCCCGGACCGTCATGATCTCGATTTTCATGACCTCCGCGGCGGTCCTGGCGGCCAGATGCTCCCGCAGCTCGCCCTGCAGCCGATGCCGCTCCGTGAACGGGATTTTTCCGGCAAAGTAGTCCCAGATCCCAGGATGGCGTTCGGCAAAAGCGATCAGCAGATCGCCATCCGAAATCAAGCCGAGGAACCTTCCTTCCCGGTCCACCACGCAGACCCGCTGGATGTCGTGGCAGTCGATGACGCGCAGCACTTCATCCACCGGGGTCTCCGGGAGCACGGTGACGATATCGCGCCGCTCGATGTCGGCAACGGTCCGCAGGTCGGCCACCTCGACGCCTTTCTCCCGCAGACCTTTCCAGTCCCGACATTCCCGGGTAACGGTGTGAAACACGTCCACGCGGGAAAGGATGCCCACGAGCGTCCCCTCCGTCTCGACCACCGGCAACCGTTTGACGTTCCTGGCGAGCATGAGGCTCACGGCCTCGGTCACGAGCTGGCCCTCTTCGACGACCACGGGAGGCCGGGACATGATCTCGGCAGCCTTCCTGGTGCTCAGGGTTTCGAGAACGGCATTTGCCCTGCCGTTGCCGGCCCGGGCCAGGAGCCCCAGCCGCATGGGCATGCCCGCCTTGTAGATCAGGTCGGTCTGGGAGATGACCCCGACCGGCCGGCCTTCCTCGTCCACCACCGGGAGCCCGGTGAAGGTGGAAGAGAGCAGGAGCCGGGCCACTTCGCTCAAGGGGGTGTCGACCCTCACCTTTTTGGGGGCGGGGGTCATGATATCGCGGACCCGCGTGTTCCTGGACAGGAGCTGGCCGCGGGTCTTGTGGGCGACGACCTCCAGGTCGCGGACGGCCAGGATGCCGTCGGTCACCATCTCCTGCACGGAGGAGAGAACATGGTAAAGCTCCTCGGCCGGCAAGATGATGCTGATCCGCACGGGCATGTTGTAGGCGAGGACCTCGAGCCTGCCGGTGGCAACCTCCCCGTTCTCGTAGGAGCCCTCGATTCCCCTGGTCACCATGGTGCGCGCCGCGATTTTCAGGCCGTTCACCCGCTCGACTACGGCGTCGTAAAGCACCCGCCCGTGCCATTTCACCTCTTCGCTGGTGAAGATCTCGATAATCTTGTACCGCATCACCCTCATCCTCCTAGACTAGATGGCCCACCCACATTCCCAGGAAAACCAGGGCGGTGCCAAGCACGTTGTTGGAAAGGAAATTGACCGCCGTGACCAGGGACGCGGCGGCCCTGGCCGAGTTGACCGTCTCCAGGGCAAAGGTCGAGAAGGTGGTGAGGCCGCCCAGGAAACCAGTCATGAAAAACAATCGCAACGAGGGGCTCACGAGATTGGTCCGTTCGCCCAGGGAAAAGATGAGGCCAATCAGAAAGCAGCCGGTCAGATTAACAAAGAGGGTCCCCCAGGGGAACCTGGTCCCGAAGAGGTTGGCGGCAAGCAACGTGACCCCATAGCGGGAGAGGGAGCCAAGGCCGCCGCCGGCCATCACCAAAATGATCCGGAGGAGGATCGGATTCAGTGTTTCCATGATCACGATTCATGATCCTTCCAGTCTTACTTGACAATGGTGACGGCGCAGTGGGCGTAGGAGATGACCCGCTTCGAGACCGACCCCACCAGCCAGCTCTCGATTTTTGATTTGCCCCTCTGTCCCATGATGATCAGGTCCGTACCATTCTCTTCAGCATAACGCACGATCTGATCGGCCGGATGGCCCACCCGTATCTCGGCCTTGATCTGAATGCCCTTCCCCTCGGCCTGTTTCCGCAGGTCCTGGAAGAGTACCCTGTAATGCTCGGTGGCCGCGTCGATCACCGCATCCATTTCCACGATGTCGATGGGCTCCGGGGGCTGGGCCACGGAAAGGACGGTCACTTCCGGCTTGGGGTGGCAAACGGCAGCCGCCAGCTGCAAGGCGAACTCGAATGCTTCGTGGCCTTTTGGCGATCCGTCATAGGCCACCAGGATTTTCTCGACCATCTCAACCTCCTTTTGTTATTTCCCGGTCGGGGCGGCTTCCGCCGTTTCTGCCGCTCCGGGGTGCTCAGTCCCTTCCCGGGGCAGAAGATACCTGGGAAGGAAAAAGGCATTGGCAATGAGGGTGGGCAGGACGGCACTGCCGATGACCGTGGCGATCAGCAGCGAATACTGCTGCTGGTCGATGATCTTATGGCTGAGCCCGAACAGGGCCGAAATCGAGCCGAACGTCAGGCCGGTGGACATGAGCAGCGTGGTGTACACCCCCTCCTTCTGGGCGTACTTGAACGCCTTGGTGGCGGGGTACACCCCGATGATCTTGGTCAGCATCTTGCCGCCGAAAAGCACCAAGAGGGGCATCGGCGCGGCAAACAATGCCGGCACCGACACGAAGGAGCCGGCGCGGATGAAATAAAAAGGCGTGAGCAGGCCGAAGGTCAAGGTGCGCAGGCGCCTGACCAGAACGTGATCCTTGCCGACGGTTCCGGCCAGCACCATGCCGATGATGTAGGCCGGCAGCACCGCCTCGCTGCCGGCCCATCCCGCCAGCGCGCCGAGGCCGAAAAGCAGAAGGAGGAGATATTTCGCCTCAAGTTCCGAGGGCCTCCCGCCGTATCTCTTGAAAAAACGCGGCGTGAGGGATGGGAGGACCATGAACACCGCGATGCTCCCGATGACGAAGATCACGGTTTTCATGGTGAAGGGAGAGAAGATGAGCCCCAGGGCGATGACCGTGCCCAGATCGTTCACAAAGCAGGCGGCCAGCACCGCCTTCCCGAACTCGGTCCTGTTCAGCCCCAGCTCGAGCATGACGGCGTAAACCACCGCCACGCTGGTGGTCGAAAGGGCCACGCCCGCGAGCCAGCTGGCGCGCACCGTCCAGCCCAGCCCGTAATAGGCCAGGGCGGTGCAGCCAAGGAAAGGGGCGAAAAAGGCGATCAGGCCGATGAAAGTGGCCTCCTTCCACCTGGCCCTGAATACCACCGGATCGAGCTCCGCGCCGGCAAGAAAGGTGAGCACGATGGCGCCGGTGCCGGAGAGGAACTGGATCCAGGGCTCGTTCGCCTTCAAGGTGGCGGCGAGGACGGCGCCGATGATCAATTGCGCCACCGTGCCGACCACGATTTCGGAAAGCGCCGTGGCGATGCGGAACCAGATGGAGAGAAGGGTGGCGATCAGGGCCAGGCCAAGCCACAGGGAAGCGAGAGCCCACACTTCGGTCATAAGCCGCCTCCTTTTCGGGCATAAAAAAACTCCTACCCTCGTTGAGAGCAGGAGTCATCAGCCCCTTATCGGGCGGTTAACGGCGAACTCCATCGCCTATTTTCCTCTAAATTAATAAAAGGCGATCAGTAAAGTCAATCAAATCTTGAGCGAGGGCATACCTCCTCACCGGAAGAGACCGGTGGTAGTCAGTTTGGATGCCGTTTCCCAGAAGCGGGCACCTTTTAAGAAATGTTAGTGGGCTACCTTGCAATAGTGGATAAAGTCAGCCGGAAGGGAAGGGTAGACGACACAAGCGCCTCGCTCAGCGGCAGAAACATAGCTTGGTAATGGACGCTACGGCTCGGAAAGCTATCCCGGGAGGCATGTTGCTGCCCATTGTGGAGCAAGTAGCGGGAAAGCTAGACCGCCTTGTGATTCAGGCCTGAAGTGCAGATTTGTCTGAAGATAAAAATCTGGAGGGAATGGATGATCCGCTTACTGGCAAAGCCCAGCGTGGCCGAGGTGGTCTCGGCCTATGACCTGGCCAGCCTGGTGGTGGAGCCAGTCACGATCATTTCCGGCGCCGGTGCCAGGCCGGTGGTGCTGGGGTCAGGATCAAAGCCTGGTCCAATGGCTCGGCGGCGCAGCAGGACTGGCCAAAAGCCCTCGCCATTAACGGTTTTTTCCAGGGGCGCGGCTGGCGGATCATCAAGCGGGCCGAGGTCGCCTATCAGGCTCCGGGTCCTTTACGGCTGCCTGGCGGTCCAGGCGGCCAATTCCACCTCCCGCCGGGGATGACCGGGCCGAGGTTGCATCCTTGTTCTGCAGGATGCCATCCAAAAGCCGGAGGTTAGATTCCCCCCACCAGGATCAGCACCAGGAAGATGGCATAGAACACCCCCCCCACCAGCAGCGTCCCCGGGGTCAGGTGTCCTTTCCAGCGGATCTGTCCGTAGGCCGCTCCGACAGTGGCAAAGGTGAGGGCCACGGTCAGGAGCGCCGCCGGATTGAGGCGCCATTCGGTTATCAGGATGCCCAAGGCGGTGATCACCGAGCTCTGGAAGACCATGGCGCCGGTGACATTGCCCACGGCCAGGGCATCCTTCCCCTTGTTGATCCAGATCACGCTGTTGAACTTTTCCGGCAGCTCGGTGGCGATGGGGGCGATGATCATGGCCAGGATGAAGGGGGAGACGCCAATCTGCTGGGAGATGGTCTGCACCTTTTCCACGAAGGTGTACGAGCCCCAGACAATCAGCAGCAGGGAAGAAAGGACCTGGAAGGCAATGACCGCCATGGGCGGGTCGTGGGAGGTGGCGGCGAAGTAGCAGGGGGCGAGGTCCGATTCCTCCACGGGATGATAGGCCCCGTCCTCGCAACGTATGGTCTTGCGCACGTAGCTGCCGTAAGCCAGAAACAGCGCTACGGCGATGAGGCCCTTGAGCGCATGGTGGTCGCCCAGGAACGAGGCCCCGATCGCCAGGCCATACAATGCCAGGAAATATTCCATGTCGCGCCGCATGGCCGCGGTATCGACCCGCATGATCGGGTAGTCGCCCCGCTTTCCGCGGTTGAGCATGACGGCCAGGCCGCTGACGAAAAAAGCCAGGGTCCCCAGCATGAAAGGGGCGCCGATGATGGCTCCCACCCCGATTTTGTGGCCGGCCTCCCTGGAACCGAAAAGGATCGCCACGATGGGCACCAGGGTTTCGGGCATGGCGGTGCCCACGGCGGCAAAGATGCTTCCTACAGCACCGTCAGACAGGTGTTTCTTCTCCCCGAACCATTCCAATCCGTTGGTGAAGACGACCGCGCCCACCAGGATAATGGCAAGGGAGATGAGGAGCATGATCAAGTTGGACATGCGACCCCTTTGAAAGCAAAGAGCGAGACACCGGCATAGCGACTCCCGGGAGCATCGGTTTTCGAGATGCGAAGAAAAGTACCCGATCCCGGCAGGGATGTCATCGCGGACCTCCCTGCCCATT
>JAJYKH010000157.1 GCA_021788685.1 Deltaproteobacteria bacterium
GCGGGGATCGGCCGGCAGCTCCTGGCCGCGGGCGCCCGGGTGGTGCTGAGCGACATCGACCCGGGGCGGCTCGGGCAGGTGAGTGCCAAGCTCGCCGCCCGTTTCGGGGCGCAGATGGTGATCTCCTTGGTGATGGACGTGACCGACGAGGCGGACGTGGCGCGGGGAATGGCGGAGATCGTCCACCGGACGGGCGGTCTCGACATCCTGGTGCCCAACGCCGGGATCGCCCACGTGGCCACCCTCGCCGAGCTGGCGGCCGCGGATTTCCGCAAGGTGATCGACGTCAACCTCATGGGGGTCTACCAGGTGGTCAGGGCGGCCGTCCCCCTCTTCCGGCGGCAGAAGACGGGGGGGAGCGTCGTCATCAACAGCTCGAAGAACGTCTTCGATCCGGGCGCGGCGTTTGGGGCCTACAGCGCCTCCAAGGCGGGCGCCCACCAGCTCGGGAAGATCGCCGCCCTGGAGCTGGCCCCCCTCGGGGTGCGGGTGAATATGATCAATGCCGATGCCATCTTCGCCGACGAGGAGACCCCTTCCGGCCTGTGGGAGGTGGTGGGCCCGGACCGCATGCGCGCCCGCAACCTGGATCCCGCCGGCCTGCGGGAGTACTACCGCCAGCGCAACCTGCTCAAGACCGAGGTGACCGCCGACGACGTGGGACGGGCGGTGGTCTTCTTCGCCAGCGGGCAGACCCCCACCACCGGCGCCACCCTGCCGGTGGACGGCGGCATCCCCGCGGCGTTTCCCCGTTGATCTTGTAAGCGCCATGGCAGGACAGAGTTGTCTTCCGGCCGCGGATGGCGTATAGAGGAGGAGGAACTGCTGTCCTCCTCGGGGAGCGGCTTCCGTCTCGTGTTCATCGGGAAACGTCTTTTCGTCCGATTGCTGCGTTGCTCGGTCGCCTGGAAATGGTCACGCAAGGGACTGTACGCTCCGCTTTCCAGGCTCCCTCGCGCCTTGCATTCGAATGAAAATCCTGGTCTCTGAACGTACCATTTGATTGCCAACGGGGATCACCGGAGCGATCTGGAGGAAATAGACATGGCTGAAATCAAGAGCACCATGGAAAAAGTGATGGAGCGGTTGGCCGCCATGGGCGAGGTTACCGGAACCGACATCGCGGCCGAGGAAAAGAGCCGGGACGGGATGCGGCTGGCCGCGGCCTACCTGCGCGGCGAGCAGCCCGACCTGGCCAAGCTCCTGGCCGCGCAGCCCCGGCCGGACCAGCCCCTTCTCCTCCAGGGCATAGTGCGGACCCTCCTCCGGAACATCATGCTGCCCCGGGACGAGGACCAGCGCCAACAGGCGGAAAAAGCCGTTCAGGGCCTCCTGCTGGTGAGCGGCGGCGGCGGGGACCTACGGCAGATGTTCCAGGAGATCAAGTCCATCCTCGACCGCTACCTCGAGCACCGGGAGCAGCTCCGCGACCAGCTGAAGGCGGCTTTTTCCCAGCAGATCGATCAGATGGAAGGCACGCTGGCCCGGCAGACGGGGATGAAGCTCAAGATCGATCCGGGCCAGCACCCCAAATTCAAGGAGGAATGGCAGCGGCTGCAGGGCGAGCTCAATTCCCAGTACGGCCGGGCCATCGACCAGTACAAGTCGGTGATCGAGCAGCGGCTGGGCGGGCGCAAGTAGTCACGTTTCTCTGCCACCATCGGAAACAGATGCCCGTCAGCGGGTTGTGATTGAGAAGGGGGATATTATGGAAGTCGAAATCTGGCTGGACTTGAGCGAGGCGAATCCGGAGGACCACGAGGTCATCCACAAGCGGTTCTTGAGCTGGTATGCGGAAGGGGCCGAGGTCCGGTACGGGAAATCGCCCTACGGGCAGCTTACCGATCTGGGCGATCCCAGCCGGTTCCGGGTGGACCTCGGGCAGGCCGATCCCCTTACCGCCATCCGCGACCTGCATGCCCGGCTCCACCGGCACGGGGTGAAGGTCTTTGTCCATTTCTATTATTAATCTTCCGACCAGGGCGACATGACGACCGCGCAGCTGCTCACCCGCATCCGGGCCGATCTCCGCCGCCGCCGTCTGGATGCCCTCCTGGTGACCCAGCCGGAGAACCGGCTGTACTTGAGCGGCTACACCGCCCGGGACACCTCCCTTGCCGAAAGCGCCGGAGTGCTTCTTATCCCGGCCGCCGGCCCCCCTTTTCTTTTCACCGATTCCCGGTATCACCTCCAGGCGCTGGCCGAGGCGGCCGGGTTCGAGGTGATGCTTTACCCCCGCGGTCTGCTGGTGCTGCTCGAAAAGCTGCTGCCCCGCCTGGGCATCCGGCGGCTGGCCTTCGAAAGCCATGCCATCCTGCACGCCACCGCCCTGGCCCTCATGAAAACCGCGGCGGGGGTGGAGGTGGAAGCGGTGCCTCTGACCGGACTGGTCGAGCGGCTGCGGGTGGAAAAGAGCGAGGAGGAGCTGGTCGCTATCCGGAAAGCGGTCCGGCTGAACGAAGAGGTGTTCCGGGCGGTCTTCGCCACCCTCCGGCCCGGCCTTCGCGAGCGGGAAGTGGCTCTCCATCTCGAAACCCTCATGCGGCAAAAGGGGGCGGGGCGGCCCAGCTTCGACACCATGGTGGCGAGCGGCCCCAACGGGGCCCTGCCCCATGCGGTTCCTTCCGACCGGGAGCTGCGGGAGGGCGAGCCCATTGTCATCGACATGGGATTGGTTTTGGATGGCTACTGCTCTGACATGACCCGGACCGTGGTGCTCGGGGAGCCGGACGCGAAGACGGTCGAGCTGTTCCGCATCGTGCGCCGGGCCCAGCTTGCGGGCATGGAGCGGGTCCGGGCGGGGGTGGCCGCCCGCGAGGTGGACCGGGCGGCCCGGCAGGTGATCGCCGCCGCCGGATACGGCGATTACTTCGGCCACGGCCTGGGGCACGGGGTGGGGCTCGCCGTCCACGAGGCCCCCAGCCTCAACCGCCGCAACCGCAAGCACCTGCGGGCCGGGATGGTGGTCACCGTGGAGCCGGGCATCTATCTTCCGGAGTGGGGGGGGATCCGGCTGGAGAACATGGTGGCGGTGACCGCGGGCGGCTGCGAGCTGCTCAACACCGACGTCACCTTCCTCGATCTGTAGTCTTAGAATTTCCGCCTGAAGAAACCACCCTCACCCTGGCCCTCTCCCGGAGGGAGAGGGAAAACCCCTCTGAGAGGGAATCGAGAGAGGGCGACGGTCAGGGCTCGACCAGGAGGCGGCCTTCCGGGCCGGGCACGACCTCGCCGATCTCGGCGAAGGCGAGCCCGTAGCCGCTGGCCCCCAGCCTGGCCCCAATGGCCTCGATGGCGGCGGGCGGGGCAGCGACGAGGAGGCCGCCCGAGGTCTGCGGGTCGTAGAGGAGCATTTCGAGCGGGTCGCCCGCCGGCAGCCGGCTCTCCACCCATTTCCCGTAAAAAGAGCGGTTGTTGTAGGCCCCTTCCGGGATGATGCCCATGGCGGCGAACCGGCGGGCGTCGGGGAGGAGCGGCACCGCGCCCGCCCGGAGCCGGATGGCCGTCTTCGAGGCCCGGGCCATTTCGTAGAGGTGCCCGAGGACCCCGAAGCCGGTGATGTCGGTGCAGCCGTGGGCCCCCACTGCGGCCATGGCCTCGGCGGCCTGCCGGTTGAGGGTGGCCATCACCCCGGTGATGAGCTCCTCGGTGTCGCTGCCGGCGAGCCCGCCTTTGAGGGCGGTGGCCAGGATGCCCAGCCCCACCGGCTTGGTGAGGAGCAGCCGGTCGCCCACCCTCGCCCCCGCATTGAGGGTCACCCGCTCCGGGTGGACGATGCCGGTCACCGAAAGGCCGTATTTGATCTCGTGGTCCTCGATGGAGTGGCCCCCCACCAGCAGGGTTCCCGCCTCGTTGAGCTTTTTCAGCCCTCCCTGGAGGATGCTCTTGAGCACCCCGGGGTCCATGGTCTTGATGGGAAACCCCACCAGGTTCATGGCAAGCAGCGGCCGGCCGCCCATGGCGTAGACATCGCTCAAGGCGTTGGCGGCGGCGATCTGCCCGAAGTGGAAGGGGTCGTCCACGATGGGGGTGAAGAAATCGACGGTCTGGATGAGGGCGGTTTCGTCGTTGAGGCGGTAGACCCCGGCGTCGTCGCAGGTCTCGATGCCGACGATCAGGTTGGGGTCGGTGAGCAGCGGCAAGCCGCAGAGCAGTTGGTCCAGGTCCCCCGGACCGAGCTTCGCTGCTCAGCCGGCGGCTTTGACGGTCGAGGTGAGGCGGGGCGGTTGGTCGGCCATGGCAGCTCGGTTTTCAGGGGGCATGGATCGCGGACCGGCGCCCGCTTCAGTCGTTGAAGCCCAGGCGATTGATGAGCTGGACGATGATGTCCTTGGCCCGCTCGTCCATCAGCGACACTTCGAAGCCGGTATCGTAGAAATCGGGGTTGACGTCGTTCGAGGACCAGAGGGCCTGGGCGGTGAACCGGATGTCCTTCTCCCGGAAATGCTCTCCCGGCAGGGACATCCGCAGGTGGTAGACCCGGCCCACGGGCAGGGCCTGCCTGCTCACCAGCTTCATGCCCAGGGTGGTGATGTCCACCACGTGGCCGATCAGCTCGCCGTTTTCCTGATCGTGCACCTCCAGGTAATAGATGAGGTGGCGGCGCTTCAAGATCCGTGCTTCGAGCATGCTGCCTCCGTGATTCAGGTCTTCCCCTCCCGCTGCCGAGCGATGTTTTCCATCATCGCGCCGATCACCCCTGCGATGTCCAGTCCGGACGAATCGATGATCACCGCATCGGCGGCGGGCTTGAGCGGAGCGAGGGCCCGGGCGCTGTCGTCCCGGTCCCGCTTGACGATCTGGGCCAGGATCTCCTCGTAGGCGACCGGTTGTCCCTGGGCGCGCAGCTGCTCGCATCGGCGGCGGGCCCGCACCTCCGCCGCGGCATCCAGGTAGAACTTGAATTCGGCCCCCGGAAACACCACGGTGCCCATGTCCCTTCCCTCGGCCACGATCCGTCCCGGCGCCCCCAGCCGCCGCTGCAGCTCGGTCAGGGTCCGGCGGACCAGGGGGTGGGCGGAGACCCGGGAGGCGACCATGCCCATTTCCGGGGTGCGGATGGCCGTGCTCACGTCCTCGCCGTTGAGGAAGACCTGTACGTCGGCGCCTTCGTTGGGGGCGAGCCGGAGCTCCACCGCCGCGAGCCGGCGCGCCAGGGTTTCCTCGTCCCGGTCGAGGGCGACCCCCTGCCGTTCGAGGGAGAGGCCCACCGCCCGGTACATGGCTCCGGTGTCGAGATAGGTGTAGCCGAGCCGGGCGGCAAGTCCCCGGCTGATGGTGCTTTTGCCGGCGCCCGAGGGCCCGTCGATGGTGACGATGGCCTTATCCGGCAACATAGCCCAGCTCCGTCAGGGCCTCGCCCAGGGCGCGCACCAGCCGCTCGTTTTCCGCGGGCAGCCCCACGGTGATCCGGATGTAGTTGGGGTAGCCGTAGGCCTGCATGGGCCGGACGATCACCCCCTTGGTGAGCAGCCGTTCGTAGAGCTTGCTGCCGCTGCCGCCCACGTCGACCAGGAAGAAGTTGGCCTGGGAGGGCAGGGGCCGGCAGCCGAGCCGGGCGATCTCCCGATTGAGCCAGATCATGCCCTCGGTGGTCATGGTGAGCGTCCGCTGGTAATGCTCGTCGTCTTCCAGGGCGGCCAGGGCGCCGATCTGGGCCAGCTGGTTGACGTTGAAGGGCTGGCGCAGCCGGTGGAGGTATCCCGCGAGCTCCTGGCGCATGAGGCCGTAGCCGACCCGCAGCCCCGCCAGCCCGTAAGCCTTGGAGAAGGTGCGGAGGGCCACCACCGGCGTCGGCCCCTGCAGGTAGCGGCGGGCGTCGAGCCGCAGGTCGGGAGCGACGAAATCCACATACGCCTCATCGAGGACCACGATTACGTGATCGGGGACTGCGGCGAGGAAGGTTTCGAAATCGGCGGCGGTGAACGCCGTCCCCGTGGGGTTGTTGGGATTGTCGAGGAAGATGAGGCGCGTCCGGCCGGTGACCGCTTCGAGGATCGCCGGGAAGTGATGGCGCATCTCCTTGAGGGGCACCACCCGGTTCACCCCGCCCTGGGCCTGGACCATCTTCTGGTAGACCAGGAAGGTGGGGTGGCTGGTGATCACCTCGTCGCCCGGCTGGACGAAGGTGGCGACCAGCAGGGTGATGATCTCGTTCGAGCCGTTGCCGAAGACGATCTCCCCGGGATCCACCCCGATCTTGGCGGCCAGCCGGGCGGCCAGGTAGTGGCAGCTGCCGTCCGGATACCGGTGCAGCTTGGCAAGCGAGGCGGCGATGGCGGCCACCGCCTTGGGGGACGGCCCGAGGGCGTTTTCGTTGGAGGCGAGCTTGATCGACCCGGAAATCCCGTATTCCCGCTCCAGCTCCTCGATGGGCTTGCCGGGGGGGTAGGGGACCAGGGAGGCGATGTTTTCGGCGACTTTGATGTTCATGGTGGGTTAACGCAGAGGCGCTAAGATGCAAAGGGCAATTATGTGATGATATCTTTCTTTGCGGCTCT
>JAJYKH010000158.1 GCA_021788685.1 Deltaproteobacteria bacterium
GAGTGAAGTTAGCCATTTCTCATTCCTGCTCAAACCGGTCCGCCTGGCGGAGGCGGCAGCCGCAGAGACCTTGCCAGAGCCCGCCGGCCAGAGGTACCTCCGCTTGGCGCTGGTTGATTCCCGTGGCGGCGGTGACTATGGTATCCCTATCATCATAAAGTGATTCCTTGGGGGAAGCAAAAAAAAGCGCTTCCAAATTTTTTCGGCGCCGCGGAAACCGCTCACCGACGGCTTTTACGATGTCGTTCTCCATTTCTCCCCATCGGCCTGAGGTTTTCTGGCGAGGTCATTTTTTTTGACCCTGCCCTTGTTTTTGCCAAAAAAACGCTTTAAAATTGTATGTTGCATTTCTTGAAATTTCCTAACCGCCACAACCCGCAAGGGGAGGAGCCGACGTGCCTGCCGACTTGAAAGACAAGCTGCTGGAAGCCGGAAAGGATGAAGGTTGCATCAGCTTTTCACTCCTCAACGACTTGATCCCCGACGACATCAAAAACCCCTCCACCATCGAGGAGATCTTCGACTTCCTAGGCGAAAACGACATCGAGATCGTCTCCGAGAAAGGTGCCGGCCCGGGCCGGATGTCCGAGCTGGAGCGCCCGGTGGGCAAAAGCAAGCCATCCGACGAGGAAGGGGTGGACGAGGACGAGGTTTCCAAGAAGATCCTGAGCTCGGCCGAGGAGGAATCCTCGGAGGTGGAGGAGACCACCACCACCTACCTCCGGGAGATGGGCAAATTCGACCTGCTCACCCCCGAGGAGGAAGAAAAATACAGCAAGGCCATCCGCGAGGGGTTCGAGGCCATCGTCAGCGCCATCCGCAACGATCTCGCTCATGTGCCCGAGATGCATTTCCTGGTGGACCGCATCGCCCTGTGGGAGAAGCGTGACCCCACCCTCAAGCCCAAGAAGCAGCACCTCAACTTCATGCGGCGGTCGGTGGCCAAGGGCGCCCAGACCCATAATCATATTGACAAGCTGCAGGAGGTGCACCACAAGATCGAGCTTTACACCGTCTCGATCGAGGCCGCCAAGGATGCCATGATCAAGGCCAACCTGCGGCTGGTGGTGAGCATCGCCAAGCGGTACATGCACCAGGGCCTCACCCTGGCCGACCTCATCCAGGAAGGCAATCTCGGCCTGATGCGGGCGGTCTTCCGCTTCGACTACACCAAGGGGAACAAGTTCAGCACCTATGCGAGCTGGTGGATCCGCCAGGCCATCACCCGCGCCATCCTGGACAAGACCCGCACTATCCGGCTGCCGGTGCACTTCCTCGAGCTGCGGAGCCAGTTCTTCAAAGCCTTCTACTCGCTGCTCAAGGAGCTGGGCCGGGAGCCCACTCCCCTCGAGATCTCCGCCAAGACAGGGCTGGCCATGGACAAGATCCTCGCCATCCTGGAGGCCTCCCGGGAGCCCATCTCCCTGGAGACCCCGGTAGGCGACGACGACAGCACCCTGGGCGATTTCCTGGAGAACCAGGAATCGGTCTCCCCTTACGAGGCGGTGAAGAACAACCAGCTGGGCGACCGGGTGAAGAACATCCTGGCCACCCTGAGCCCCCGCGAGGAAAAGATCATCCGCCTGCGCTTCGGCATCGGCGAGGATGCGGAATACACCCTGGAGGAGATCGGCAAGCGGTTCAACGTCTCCAGGGAGCGGATCCGGCAAATTGAAAAGAAGGCGCTCAATCGCCTCCGGCATTCGAGCCGCCGGGAGAAGCTGAAGCACTTCCTCGACTGAGCCGCCACCATGGGTGTCGTGAGCGATTAACCATCCGTCGCCTTCACAGCCCGGGCCCGGCCCGGCGGTGGACCTTCTGGCCGTCGCCGCCGCCTCGTTTGCGGGCGGGATCGGGTGGGCGGCCATCGCCCGCGACACCTCGCTCCTGGTATATCAAACGGCAAGCGGTCTTTCGGCCCTTGCCGTTTTTTTGTGCGCCCGTCGCCCCCGGGCCGCACTGCCCCTCCTCGGCCTTTTCTTTTTTTTGCTCGGGGTCGTGCGCGGCCTGCCGGCGCTCCAGCCGCCCGCCGCTCCGGACCACATTGCCAATCTGGTGACCGGCCGCAAAGAGGTGGTGGTCGGCGGGGTGCTCCAGGAGTGCCCCCTCCTGGAGGAGGAGCGCAGCCGCCTCCTGATGGCGGTGGAGTCGGTGCACCCCCCTGACGGCCCGGAGCGCCCGGCCACCGGACTCGTGCTCCTCACCGTGAATGGACTCCCGCCGCCCGGCCTGCTGCCCGGCGACCGCTTTCTCGCCCGGACCACCCTCTCACCGGTCCATGCCGCGGGCACCCCCGGCGCCTTCGACTACCAGCAGTACCTGGCCCGCCAGGGAATCTGGCTCACCGGCTGGGTGGCCTCCCCCGCGCTGCTCCTCCGGTTCGGGCAGCTGCCGCCGCCCCCGCTCGCGGAGCGGCTGCGGTACCTCCCCGAGCGGCTGCGTTACCGGATCGGCCGTTTTCTCGACCGCGAGCTGCCGCCGGAAGAGAGCGGCGTCTACAAGGCCATCCTCATCGGCGACCGCTCGGGGGTCGCCCCCGCCACCATCGAACGGTTCAACAACACCGGCACCATTCACATCCTGTCGATTTCCGGCCTGCACATGGCCTTGCTGGGGATGCTCCTTACCGGCTCCCTGGGCTGGCTGCTCAAGCGCTCCACCTGGCTGCTCCTCCGGGTTCCGGTCTGGAAGCTCACTGCGCTCCTTGCCGTCCCGTGCCTGGGGGCCTACGCCCTCATCGCCGGCTTCCAGGCGCCGGTGGCCAGGTCCCTGGTCATGGCACTGCTTTTTCTGCTGGCCATTGTCCATGATCGGCAGGGAAGCCTCCCGACCGCCATCGGACTGGCCGCTCTTCTTCTGCTCGCCTGGCGGCCCGCCCAGCTGCTCGATGTTTCGTTCCAGCTGACCTTTGCGGCGGTGATCGCCATTGGCCTGGTCCTGCCCCGCCTGCGCCCACTCCTCATGCCGGACCAAGCCGCCGGCCGCGCGGCCAGGCTCGGGAGGCGGCTGCTCGCCGCCTTGGCCGTTTCCCTTGCCGCTGTGGTGGGCACCCTGCCCCTGCTTCTCTATCACTTCAACCGTTTTTCGCTCGTGAGCCCGTTCGCCACCCTGGCCGTGGAGCCGTTGCTTTGCCTGTGGGGCCTCACCCTCGGGCTCCTCGCCTGTCTGGCCCTGCCGCTCTCCGCCGGCGCGGCCGGGCTGCTGCTCAAAACCGGGGCACTGGGGATCACGGCCGGGAACCGGGTGGTCGCCCTGTTCGCCGCCCTGCCCTTCTGCTCGCTCTGGCTGCCCACCCCCTCGTTTCCCGAGATGGCCGCCCTGCTCCTCCTGCCGGTGGCTTTGCTCTATTGGCGGCGGCTCCCGTTCGCGCGGCTCCTGGCTGTTATGTCGCTGGCGATTCTCGCCGTTACCCCCGCTTTTCATGCTTGGTCCTGCCACCGGGACCGGGCCGCCCGGGTCACCGTGCTTGACATGGGCCAGGGCAGCTCGGTGCTCGTGGAGCTCCCCGGGGGCCGCACCGTGCTCGTCGATGGCGGCGGTTACGGGTCGGAGCGGTTCGATCCCGGCGAACGGCTCATTGCCCCCTACTTGTGGCGGCGCGGGATCAGCCGCCTGGACGGGGTGGCGGTCAGTCACCCCCACGCCGACCATTACAACGGCCTTTCCTTTATGATCGAACGCTTCCGGCCCCGGGTGGTCTGGACCAATGGCCGGCCGGGGGAGGAGCCCGAATACGGCCAGCTTTTGAAGCGGGCGGCGGCGCTCGGCATCCCCGTCCGGGTGCCGGCGGCGGGAGAAGCCCTAGTGGCCGAGGGAGATTGCCGGCTGACCAACCTTGCCGACTTCCTCCACCCACATAGCGGCCGCGGGAACCCCAACGAAGAAAGCCTGGTGCTCCGGCTCGACTGCGGGAAGGTGTCGTTTCTGTTTCCGGGGGATATCGACGGGGAGACGGAAAAGGGGCTGGTCACGGCCGGGGCAGACCTGGACGTTGAGGTGCTGCTCGCCGCCCATCACGGGAGCCCGGGCTCAACCGACCCCGTTTTCCTGGCGGCGGCCTCCCCCCGCTACCTGGCGGTTTCGGTGGGACCGTCCGGGCCGCTCCATGCCGCGGCCGAGGGCCGGCTCGCGGGCTGGCGGCAGCAGGGGCTCATCCCCCTGACCACCGCCGATTGCGGCAGCCTCTTCTTCGAGACCGATGGCCGGACCCTCCGGACGAGCACCTACCGGGCCTGCCCGGACGCGGCAGAGCCAACCGGCCCACTGGCGGAAAATACCAGGGAGGTCCTTTAAATCTCGGTGAAATCGGTGGGCGGGTTCTTGAGGAACTGCACGAACTTGGTCTTGTCGATGCAGTTGCTGTAGGCGGCCTCCGGGGCGATCCATTTCTTGTTGAGCAGCTCGATGATGGCGTCGTCCAGGGTCTGCATGCCATACTTGCGGCCGGTCTGCATGGCGGAGGCGATCTGGTAGGTCTTGCCCTCCCGGATCAGGTTCCGCACCGCCGGGGTGCAGATGAGGATTTCGAGCGCCGCGCACCGCCCCTTGACGTCAACCCGCTTGAACAGTGTCTGGGAGACCACCGCCTTGAGGGCGTCGGCCAGGGTGGAGCGCACCTGGGCCTGCTGGTTGGCCGGGAAGATCTCGATCACCCGGTCCACCGTCTTCATGGCGTTCAGGGTGTGGAGGGTGCCGAACACCAAATGGCCGGTCATGGCCGCCTCCATGGCCAGGGCGATGGTTTCGAGGTCGCGCATTTCGCCGACCAGGATGATATCCGGGTCCTCGCGGAGGGCCCCCCGGAGGGCGGCGGCGAAGCTCTTGGTGTGAGTGCCCACCTCCCGGTGGTTGACGATGCAGTTCTGGCTCTTGTGGACAAACTCGACCGGGTCCTCGATGGTGAGGATATGGTCCTTGCGGGTCCGGTTCACTTCGTCGACAATGGCGGCAAGCGTGGTCGATTTGCCGCTGCCGGTGGGGCCGGTCACCAGCACCATCCCCTTGGGCAGGCTGGCCAGTTTAGAGACCACCTTGGGCAGCCCCAGCTGCTCGCAGGTGAGAATGGTGCTTGGGATTTCGCGGAACACCGCGCCGATCCCGTACTTCTGCATGAAGAGGTTGCCGCGGTAGCGGGCGAGTCCGGCGATCTCGTAGCCGAAATCGATGTCGCCGGTCTCCTCGAACTCCTTGACCTTGTTTTCCGGCACGATCTCATAGAGCATGGCCTTCAGATCATCGTTGGTGAAGGTCTTGTACTTGACGCGCTCCATGTCACCGCGGATCCGCAGGATGGGCTGCTGGCCGGAAACCATGTGCAGGTCCGAAGCGCCCTGCTCGTTCATCAGCTTGAAAAAGGCATCGATCTGCGCCATTTCGCTCCTCCCGTCATGAGATCGCTCTCGGGCGGCTTTGCCCCCGAAAACCCCGTCTCTTTCCTTACTCGGCCAAATTGCGCCTATCTTAAATCAATCTTTGAAAAAGAAAATAGAAAGCTGCGGTGGCCCGACTGCTCCGGGAGCGCCCTTGCCCCGCCTTGCGCCGGTCCCTTTTTCGCGCTAGGATGGCAGGTTTCATGGACCTGATCGACCTCCACACCCATTCCACTTTTTCGGACGGCACCTTGACCCCGGCCGCGCTGGTCGACCTGGCCAGGCAGACCGGGCTGAAGGCGATTGCCCTCACGGACCACGACACCATGGCCGGACTGCCGGAGGCCGTCGCCCGCGGCCGCGAGCAGGGGATCGAGGTGGTGCCCGGGGTGGAGGTCAGCGCCGTGCACGAGGGCCGCACAATCCACGTCCTCGCCTACCGCCCCCGGGAAAGCCGGGAGATGGGGGAGATGATGGAGCGGCTGCAGCGGTTTCGCCACCGCCGGAACGACCAGATCCTGGCCAACCTGAACCGGCTGGGCATCGCGGTGACCGCGGCGGAGCTCCGGCACTATTCGCCAAGCGGTCAGACCGGCCGGCCGCACATCGCCAGGCTCCTGGTGGACCGGAAGGTGGTGAAAACGGTGGACCAGGCCTTCAACCGCTATCTGAAGAAGGGCGGCCTGGCCCACGCCGAAAGCGGCAAGCTCCAGGCGGAGGAGGTGGTCCGCACGGTGGCGGGAGCGGGGGGGATTCCCGTTCTCGCCCATCCCCTTCATGGGGTTCCGGGCCTACCCGCCCTGACCCCTTTGTTGGAGATCCTGGTTCCGGCGGGGCTTGCCGGGCTGGAGGCGTATTACCCCTCCCATTCGGCCGCCGACGTGCGGGAACTGAAAAAGCTCGCCACCCGCTACGGGCTGCTCATCACCGGGGGAAGCGATTTCCACGGCGACAGCCATGCGGGGGCGTCCCTGGGTGGGATCGGCACCCCCCTGCGGATCCCCTACGAGCTGCTTTCCGCCATGAACAGCCATCCGGCCTCGCAGGAGAAGGGAACGGATCCGGCCTGGTGAGGACGGCTTGCTTCCGCGCCTCCGGTTGAGTACCTTGAAAAAGGGACAAAAATCAT
>JAJYKH010000159.1 GCA_021788685.1 Deltaproteobacteria bacterium
ACTTGTCCTTGCCGAACGCGCAGAACTTGCACAAATTCGTGCACTTGTTGGAGTAATTAATGTGCTGGTTATAGATGAAAAAGGCCTTCCGGCCGTTCAGCCGCTCCCGCACGAGGTTGGCGAGATAGCCCACCGCCAGGAGGTCCGGGCTCTCGAACAGCCGCCGGCCATCGTCGATCGACAGCCGTTCCCCGTCTTTCACCTTGGCGAGAATCTCCCCCAGCCCCGCCGCCTTCACCATTTCTTCCATGGATTTCTCCTGTTTTTCCTTCAGCCTCAGCCTTCGGCCTCGAGCCTTCAGCCTTGTTTCGGTGCCAACCCGTCCCGCAAGATATCGATCACCGCCTCCACCGCCGCGGCCAACTCGGACCGGCTTTTGCCGGCCAGCGCCAGTCCGGAGTCGAGGTAGGACTTGGCATATCCCTGGAGAAAGCGGTCCAGGACCGCGTCGAGCACAAAAACGACCATTTCGGTGGGCAGGTCGCGCCGAACCTGTCCCTGGCGGCGCCCCTCCTCGCAGAGGGGGCCGAAGTAATCGCGGGAGAAAAGCCGGACCTTGCCGATGAGGTCCTCCCGCTGCGGCACGGCCTGCTCGAACAGCAGCTTCAAATAGATTTCATAATACTCCGGGTGCCGGTCGATGAAGGCGAGCCCCGCCTGCACCGCCACCCGGACCTGCCCGAAAAAATCCGCTTCCAGCGAAGCAGCCGCTGCCTCGGCGAGGACCTCCTTGACCAGGTCGGTGAACCGGTCGAAGACGAAGAGGAACAGGGCCTCCTTGTTGTCGAAGTACTGGTAAAGCGACCCCTTGGCGATCCCCACCCGGGCGACGATGGCATTGAGGCTCGCCTTCTGGAAGCCCTTGTCGGCAAACTCACGGACGGCCTCCCTGAGAATGCGGGAGCGCTTTTCCTCCGACAGGTTCATGAAGGTGCTTTTGGGCACGATTGGCTTACTCATTGTGACCACCCGGTCACTATAATGACCACCTGGTCACATGGCAACAACTTTTTCCCCTCGCCCGGAGAAGCAAAAAGGCCAGCCGCTCTGCGGCTGGCCTTTCAATTCCGTTCTCGGGAGATGCGGAAACCCTACTTCACCCCCTTGCTGATCAGGAAGCCGCTGTACGCCATGTCCGTGCCCAGGATGTGCTTGTCGAGCCAGTTCTTGAGGAAGCTCATGACATCGATGGAAAGGCTCATCTTGCCCTGGCGGTATTCCTGCTGAAGGGAAAGCACCTTGGCGGTCATCTTCTCGTGCTTCTCCTTGTGCTCGGGGAAGCCGGGATACCCGTGCGTCTGCATCAGCCGCTCCTCGTTGGCGAAATGGGTGGCCGCATAGCTGACCAGCCGGCCGAGGATGTTCTCCAGGGCCGCCTTGGCCTGGCCCTGGCTCATGGCATCGTTCAGCTCGTTGATCAACGCCACCAGCTTCTTGTGCTGCTCGTCAATTTCCCGGATCTTGACGCTGTACTCCTCTTTCCAGGCTAAAAGCGCCATCTTTTCCCCTCCCTTCCGTGTTGGTGGTGCGGACCGCCGTGGCCTTTCCCTCCGGCGGAGGTTGTTGGTGTCGTGAATAGTAACAACTTCTTCTCCTAAAACCAACGCGGAAAGAATTGCGCCGCCCTCCCCCTCTCCCTCCTCCGGGAGCGGGAGGGACGCTTGTCTCTCTTTTCAGGAAGAATTATCTTGACTGACTGCTCACTCAGTTTTTATTCTCGAACTGCCTGAACACGGAGCAGCCCATGACGACCCGGAAGGAAGCAATCGTTGTCGCCGCCGCCGAGCTGTTCGCGGAAAAAGGCTTCAGCGAAACGACGACGGCCGAAGTGGCGGAGCAGGCGGGCGTGGCCCATGGCACCCTGTTCTACCATTTCAAGACCAAGGAAAATATTCTGCTCGAGGTCTTCGAGAGCATCATGGCCCGCTACCAGGCGGGCATGGAGGCGGCCGTAGCGAACGCCGGGAGCGGCATGGCCGCCATCGAGGCCCTCTTGCGGTTTCAGCTCGCTTTTGTGGAGGAAAACCGCCAGGAGTATCTGGTGGTCCTGCGCGATTTCCCTTCGTACCTGGCCAATTCGGACTCGCCGCAGAAAGCGGTGGTGCAGCGGCGGCTGGCCGGGGTGGTCGGCGTTATCCGCCAAGCCTTGGAGCGCGGCCGCCAGGACGGCACCATCCGCGGTGACCTCCCGGTGGAGGAAACGGCCCACATTTTGCGCGGCCTGGTCTACGGCCTGACCAGGCACAAGCTCCTGGGCTTTCTCGCCCTGCCGCCCCTCGGCGAGGCGGTGGTCGATTTCTGCCGGCAGGCCCTCCAGCCCGCCGCCGGCGCTTGATCCGAAACACTCCTGGCAACCGATGACGAGAAAAACAGCATGGAAATGGAAACCCAAACGAGAACCGACTCAACCGCCCGCCGGCAGAGAGACCGCAACAACGATGGCCGCCGCTGGCTCGTGCGCGGCCTGATCGCATCCTGCCTGCTGGCAGCAGGCCTCGCCTTTGCCCCCAAGATCTTCTATCTTCTTGCCCACGAATCCACGGACGACGCCTATTTCCGGGGGACCATCGTCCCGGTGAGCGCCGAAGTGGCGGGCAAGGTGGTGAAGGTCTACGTCCGGGACAACCAGCTCGTCCTGGCCGGCGCCCCGCTCCTGGAAATCGACCAGAAGGATTACCGATTGGCCCTGGACCTCAAGCAGGAGGCATGGGCCGTGGCCCGAGCCGAAAAGGGAAAAATGGCGGCAGCCGTCGTCGAGGCGCAGAAATCGCTGGCCGAGGCCCGGGCCGGGCTCGCCGATGCCGAGGCCCAGGAAAAATTCGCGGCCCGGGAAAAAGAGCGTTATAGCGGCCTGGTCAAATCCGGGGCCGTGGCCCGGCGGGCTTTTGAGCAGGTGAAGACCGCCTGGCAGACCGCCCAGGCCAAACGCCAAGCGGCGGCCTCCATGGTGGCCAGGGCCGGCGCCTCCATCGAGACGTTGCGGGCCGGGCTGGTCGCCCAGGCGAGCAAGATCAAGGAAGCCGGGGAAGCCATCAAGGTGGCCGAGTTGGCCCTGGCGCGCACCACCGTCAAGGCCCCCTTTGCCGGCCGGATCACCCAGAAGAACGTGGACCCGGGCAAATACATCCAGGCCGGCCAGCCGCTCCTTGCCCTGGTCGATCAGCAGGACATCTGGCTGGCCGCCAATTTCAAGGAGACCCAGATCGGGAGGATCAAGGCCGGGCAGCCGGTGGACATCAGCATCGACGCCTATCCGGGGCTCACCCTGCGGGGTCACGTGGACAGCGTGCAATCCGGGACCGGCGCGGTCTTCAGCCTCCTGCCCCCGGAAAACGCCACCGGCAACTTCGTCAAGGTCGTGCAGCGGCTGCCGGTGAAGATCGTGATCGATTCGCCCCCCGATCCGGCCCATCCGCTCTGGCCGGGTCTTTCGGCGGTCCCCAGCGTCCGGGTCGATGCCGGCCGCTCCGGCTGAGGCCCAACCGATCACAGGGTGATTTTCTTCGGGAGAAGAATCTCCCACCATGTAAGTCCTCACAGGATGCCACAGATGCGCGACATCGGCTGTGAGGCTATACACCGTATGCGAAAGGTCGATAACAAGGCAGATGTGGTGCCCCGTGAGGCCCTGAGACCGGGAAGGCAATTTCCATGAGCAGCACGAAGCCGGCGGCCAACAAGTGGCTCATCACCCTGACGGTGATGATGGCCACCATCATGGCCGCCCTGGACATCAGCATCGTCAACGTGGCCCTGCCCTACATGCGGGGCAACCTGGGGGCCTCGGTGGAAGAGATCACCTGGGTGGCCACCGGCTATCTCCTGTCCAACGTGATCATCATGCCGATGATCGCCATGCTGACCGCCCGGTTCGGACGCCGGAGCTTTTACCTCTTCAGCATCCTGCTCTTCACCCTCACCTCCATGCTGTGCGGGGTGGCCTGGAACCTCTCCTCCCTCATCTTTTTCCGCACCCTGCAAGGGATCGGCGGCGGGTCGATCATTCCCATCTCCCAGGCCATCCTCCGGGAGAGCTTTCCGCCGGAGGAGCAGGGCAAGATCATCGGCATCTACGGGCTGGGCGTCATCCTTGGCCCCGCGTTCGGCCCCACCCTGGGCGGCTGGCTGACCGACACCTATTCCTGGCGCTGGATCTTCTTCATCAACGTGCCGGTGGGGCTGCTCAACCTTATCCTCATCACGCGCTACATCCACGACCCGCCGTACCTGGTGCGCGACAAGGGACGTCTGGACTACGGCGGCCTGGCCTTCTTGACCGTCGGCCTCGGCTGCCTGCAGCTGTTCCTGGAAAAGGGGGAGCAGTGGGACTGGTTCGAGTCGGAGTGGATCGTCTGGCTGGCGGTGCTGGCCGCGGCCGGGCTGGTGCTCTTCGTCTGGCGGGAGCTCTCGTGCCGGAAACCCGCGGTGGACCTCCGCCTGTTCCGGGACAGAAGCTTTGCCACCGGCACCTTTCTGGGGGGAATCTTCGGGATCGCCCTGTACGGCAGCCTCTTTCTCCTGCCCCTGTTTCTGCAGGAGATCCTCGGCTATACGGCCCTCAATTCCGGCCTCACCATGATGCCGCGGTCCCTGGCCATGGCTCTCACCATGCCCCTGGCCGGCCGGCTCTATAACCGCTCGGGGCCGAGGCTCCTGGTGGGCACCGGCATGCTGGTGAGCGCATTCTCCTTTTGGCAGCTCTCCCGGCTGAACCTGGGAGTGGGGTACTGGGACATTTTCGTGCCCCAGGCCTTGCAGGGCGTGGGCTTCGGCCTGGTCTTCGTTTCCATCACGACTTCGGCCATGCTCACCATCGAAAAGAGCCGGATGACGGCCGCCACCGGCCTCTACGTCGTGATGCGCCAGATTTTCGGCAGCATCGGCATCGCTCTGGTCGCCACCGAGCTCACCCGAAGCCAGACCAGAAGCCATGTCATCCTGGCGGAGCACCTCAATCCCTATAGGGACATAGTGGGCCGGTGGCTCGCGGCCGGCGGCAAGGCCTTTGCCGCCCAGGGCACCGCCCCCTCCCTCCTGTCTGACAAATCCCTCCACCTCCTGGAGGCGATGACCGGGCGGCATGCCGCCATGCTCGCCTTCAACCACGTCTTTTTCCTGCTGGCCCTCCTGTTCATCGTGAGCTTTCCCCTCACCTTTCTGCTGCAAAGCAAGCGCGGCCGGTAAACGAGATGGCCGAGGAAGGCAGGTTGCCACAGGCTGCTTCGACTCACCCCTTCCAGGGCACCCCTTGCCTTCCTCCGAAGGATGATTACAATCCTGGAAAAACCGTTTATCCACCCTCACAGGAGGCACAATAACCCGATGTCCAGCTATCTCAAGACATTCATCCTCATGGCGGCGCTCACCGCCCTCTTCATGTTCGCCGGCCAGCTCATGGGCGGCCGGAGCGGCATGACCTTCGCCCTGATCATGGCCGGGGTCATGAACTTTTCCGCCTATTGGTTCAGCGACAAAGTGGCCGAGGCCGTGGGCCGGGCCCAGGAGGTTTCCCCGGCGGAGGCGCCCCAGCTCCACGAGCTGGTTGGGGAGCTCGCCATGCGCGCCGGGCTGCCCAAGCCGCGGGTCTACATCGTCGACACCCCTACGCCCAACGCCTTCGCCACCGGCCGCAACCCCGAGCACTCGGCGGTGGCGGTCACCCGGGGGCTCCTGCAGACCCTCAACCGCGACGAGCTGGCCGGGGTGCTCGCCCACGAGCTGGGGCATGTCAAAAACCGGGACATCCTGATCAGCTCGGTTGCCGCCATGATGGCCGGGGCCATCAGCTATCTCGCGACCATGGCCCAGTGGGCGATGCTCTTCGGCGGCATGGGCCGCGACGACGATCGACGCGGCGGCGGCGCCGGGCTGATCGGCGGCCTGGCGGTGATGATCGTGGCCCCGCTTGCCGCCATGCTCATCCAGATGGCCATTTCCCGGAGCCGCGAGTACCAGGCGGACAAGACCGGCGCCGCCATCCAAGGGCGGCCGGAGGCCCTGGCCAGCGCCCTGCAGCGGCTGGAGGACTACAACCACCGCCTGCCCATGGACGTCAACCCAGCCACCGCCCAGATGTACATCGTGAATCCCCTCACGGCGGGGACCATGGCTACCCTGTTCAGCACCCACCCGCCCATTGAGGAGCGGATCCGCCGCCTGCTCGACCTGAGGAACCGGTAGGGCTGGAGGTTGGAGGCAAAGTCCGGAACGGCGGATGCGCTAGGCTTATCCGCCTCTCCCATTGCCTCAGGCACATTCGACGTTCGATTTTGAATAGTCGATGTTCATGCCTTAGGCTGGAGGCAAGGAATAGCTTTTGCTCAAACCTCCAACCTTCTAGCGAAGAGCTCCTCCAACCGCGTAGCGCTCGGCACGCAGCCTCAAATCAGATGGAGAGTCCCATGGGAGCCATCGTCGATCATCCGGAGGATTGCTTCCGGCAGTGGACCCCGGAACGGGACCAGCTGCTTCTTGA
>JAJYKH010000160.1 GCA_021788685.1 Deltaproteobacteria bacterium
CACCTGCGGAGGTCCAGGTTGGGGCTGGGCAGGGGCGGGCGGCGGCTGGCGCGGAGACCAGGGCAGGACCTCGGGTTGGGGCTGGGCTTGGGCCGGGGGCTGGGACTGGACCTGGGGCTGGGGCTGCGGCTGGGGCTGCGGCTGGGACTTGGAATGGGGCTCGGCCTTGGACTGGGGCTTTCCGGCCAACTCGCTCCGCATCTCCGACATCTTTTCCTTGAATGTCTTGAAATACTGCTGCAGAACGTCTTCCGACTCGATCACATAGGGAGTGATCATCACCAGCAGCTCGGTCTTGGTGGAATTCTGGTTGTGGGATTTGAAGGCATAGCCGAGCACCGGGATGTCCTTGAGGAACGGGATGCCGGTGTCTTGCACGCTGCTGTCCTTACTGATCAAGCCGCCGATCATGATCGACTGGCCATCCTTCACCGCGAGCTTGGTCTTGAGCTCGCGGTTGAAGATCTCGGGCGAGCCGGCGACCCCTGTTGCCCCCACGTTGCTCACCTGCTGATCGACTTCGAGGGTGATAATGCCGTTGAAATTGATCCTTGGCGTGACATTGAGGATGACGCCGGTATCCTTGTACTGGATGGAACTGGCCAAGGTGGTCTGATTGGCCGCTGTGGCCGATTCCGCCGAGGTGATGGTATTCGTGACGATGGGCACCTGGTTCCCGACGTTGATGCTGGCCGGCTCGTTGTTCAGGACCAGGATCTGGGGCGACGACAGGATGGAAACATGTGTATTGTCGGCCAGGGCATTGATCAAGGCCCTGACATCGTTGGTCCCGGTAAAAAGGGTGTAGCTCAGGCCTTGAAGCTGAGGTAATCCGGTGGCCGGGTTGACGTATCCGGTGGTGGTAATATTGGCACTTCTGATCAACTGGCTGTAATCGGTGCCATTAATGGTGGCGCCATTCTGGAGGGCCCATTCCACCCCGAAGTTGAGCTTGTCGGTGAGCGTCACCTCCGCCACCATGACCTCGATGAGCACCTGCCTCGGCATGGTGTCCAGCCGTTCCAACAGCTTGACAATCCGGCGGTAGTCCGCGGGCATGGCCCGAATCAGGATGATATTGCGGTCGTCATCCGCGATGAGGATGGGGCCGCCGGCAAGCTGGACGGTGGAGAGGGGCTTCTTCTCTGTCTTGCCCGCAGTCTGGCCGGTAGCCCCCGGCTTCGTCGCCTGGGCCTGGGGCCCGCCCGGCAAGGTCGGCCGTTTTTTTTCCTTTGCCTGGCCGGGCTGCTCGCTCAGGACGTTGTTCACCAACTGGGCAAGGTCCGAAGCGACACTGTTGCGGACCGAGTAAAAAAAGACATTGTCCTTGCCCCCGGCGGGCGTCACATCAAGCTCCTCGATCCACTTCTGGACATTGTCCATGAGGTAGTCGCTCTTGCTGATGAGGAGCAGCGAGTTGACCCGCTCGAGCGGGAGAACGGTGATGCTGTCAAATCCCTTTTCCCCCCCCTTGTTGAGGTGCATGGCGCTCAGGATTTGCGTCAGGTCGTCGTTCAGGTCGAAGAGGGGGGTGTTTTCAATTCGCACCAGCCGCATGGAGAGATTGGTCAGGGGCGACACGTCGAGATAGGAGAGGATCTGGACGATGTCGGCGACCATCGTCTCGAAATCGCTGATGATGAGCACGTTCTGGTCGGCCAGGTTGTAGGTGAGGCCCTGTTCGGAGAGATACGGCGTGATGAGATCGAGGGCCTCGGCAGAGGAGAGGTACATGAGGGGCACCACCTGCATGACCACCTTGGACGAGTGCCCCAGCTTGTCGACCTGCGTAGGGGAGTAAACCTTCTGCACCCCGGGGTTCGCGGTTGGATAGATGTAGTAGCGATCGCCTTCGGGAACGATATCCAGGCCGTTGATGTTGAGGAGCTTCCGGAAGACGGCGAGCAGCTCGCTTTTGGGGA
The DNA here is from genome assembly GCA_021788685.1 of Deltaproteobacteria bacterium. Taxonomy (GTDB): domain Bacteria; phylum Desulfobacterota; class Desulfobulbia; order Desulfobulbales; family UBA5123; genus JAJYKH01. Next base: position 1,923 of record JAJYKH010000160.1, read on the forward strand.
TGGGCTTGGAGGTGCGGATGTTGACCACCCCTTTGACCCGGGGATCGATGATGTAGTCGAGGTTCAGGGTTTCGCCGATCACCCGGATCACTTCATAAATATCGGCGTTGTCGAAGTTGAGGAGGATTCCCTCCGTGGTCTTTTCCTTGGGCGCCGCCTTCTCCGGGCTGATCTTCTCGAGCAGGGGGTTATGCCCGTCCGGCTTGGCCGATAGGACTTTCACCCGCGGCCCCTTCGGGGTGGCCTCTTCTTCTGCCGGCATTCCGCCCTCGACCGGGGCGGGCCTGGCCTCCTTCATCTTCGCGACCTGCTCGTTGATCTCCGCCAAATCGGCCCACGTCCTGGTCCCTTCGGTTTTCCGCGCGCACCCCCAGGTCAGCAGCATGGCGATGGCTGCCAACCCGGCAACGAGTCGTCTCGCTCGCATAGATCTCCTCTCTCCTCAAAAGAAACCCTTCCCCCCCGGGAATGGCCGTTTATCCCCCCGACTGCTCCACTTGTGGAATTCCGGGGATGATGACGGGAGAACCGCCATGGATCACGGTGCCAGGCGGCGGTGGTGATGACATGGGTGGCGGCGGCACGGGCGTTGGCATCATGGGCTGCGGCCTCGGAATCGACTGCGGCAGTGCTGCCGGCCCGATCATCGCGGCCGGCCTTCCCGGCTCAGGGCCGCGCACCGGCTGAACCCGGCCGGCCGGCCCCGCCTGCCGCGGAGTGACCACCCGCTCCTGACCGCCCTGCGGCTGTGGCCGGCGCCCCGCCGGCAGCGTTGGCGGCGGCTTCCGCTCCTTCGCCACATCGAGGAGCTTCTCCATGCTCCGGCCGTTTTTCTTGAAAACGATCCGGTCGGGCAGCACCTCGGCAACGGTGTACCCTCCGAAGGTTTCGCCGGGGGCGAGCTCGATGTGCTTGCTCTGGCTCGCGCCGGCCTGCGCTCCCGCCATGTCCGGCCGCCCTCTGATCACGAACCGCTGCGGCTGCTGGCCAATGCTCTTTTCCGTGTAGGCGACAACGCCGATTCGCCGCTTGCCGCTGATGACGGAGCCCACATACGTGGCGTCGTCGAGGGTCGTGTCGGCAACCGCTGCTGCTTCCCCGTTCTTTTCATCGACGAGGGAGCGGGCCTCGTTGAAGACGTATCCCTGGTTCAGGTCCGGTAATCGGCCCGGCACCGGCGGGTAGAAACCGGGATCTTTTCTGTCGGCCAACGGAAGGCGGGCCGATGTTTTTTCCGTCTTTTGGACTGCAGGCTGCTCCTCCGGCCGGGACGAAACCATGCTCCCGACCAGAAGGAGGAGGGAAAGGAGCAGCCCTAGCAATAAAAATATTCTCGGCATTTTATCTGTTCGATTATGGCTGATTGGCTGCCGTCAGGCAAGTTTATAATATCCTTTGAAATCGATAAAAATCTTTACCTCGTTCTGGAATGGCTTGAGAGTGAAGCCCTCGACCAGAAACAGTTGCCGCGACCGGTACAGATTGGCCAGGAACGCGACAAATTGGTTCAAGGTTCCCCCGGAGCGGACCTTGATCGAGATCTCGCCGAAAGCCTTGCCTTTGGCATCGCCGTTCGGCATGGGCCGCAGCGATTCCGGCTCGAGCCCGGCCCTGACCAGCTGCTGCTGGATCATGATCTGCATGGCGGAGGCGATCTCCTCTTCGGAGCTGCCGGTGAAGAGAACATCCTCGAACGCCTTCTTCCGCCGCTCAAGGGCGGCCACCCGGCTGCGCAGCTCCGGGAGCTGGCCGAGAGAGGCCTGTTGACGTGCCAACAGCTCCTGCCGGGCATGGATGGCTTCCTTTTTATTTTCGTAGAAGCCATACCCGAGACGGAGGAGATTGAGCCCCACCAGGAAGGCGGCAACACCGATCAGCAGCGGCCTGGTGCCGAGCCGCTCTTTGAGGTTCTTGAGATCGGGCAGGCGGATCATCGCGTATTCACCTCCACGTCGAAGTAGGTCTGGTTCTGGCGGCGGTTGGTCGATTTCAGCTTGGTGTCCCCCATTTTCTGGAGGCTGGCGGTGAGAGCGCCGATATCCTGCGTGTATCCCTGCATGCTGATCGCCCTGATGTTGGGGTCCATCCGCATTTGATCCAGGTAGGAATTGCGCGGCAGCTCCCGGGTCAACCGCTGGAGAAAACCGATCAGGTCCGGATTTTTCCCCAGGGCATCGATCCGCTTCGTATACGCGACCAGTTTCTGTTCCCGGTCCTGCAGCAGCTTGAGCTCCTTGATCTGCGGCTGGATGGCGCTGATCTCGCTTTCCACCCGGTTTTCGGCCGCCCGCAGGTGATAGATCTTGACTCCGCCCAGGCCGAGCAGCGCCGCAATGTTCAGAGCCACCAAGGCGGCGATCGCCATTTTGAGATAGTCGGGCCTGCGGTAGGAGGCCGGCAGCAGGTTGAACTCCTTGAGCAGCGGCTGGTCCGAAAGGAGGGAGGCGGCGTCGAGGAACCGCCCCTCCCCGGGCTGCGTCGCGTAGATGGCCTCGGTCGCGCAGACTTCGGCCAGTCGCTCGATCTCCGGTTCCGTGCTGCTCAGCAGCCGCTGCTCCAGGCGTCCGCCGGCAAAAACCAGCACCTTGGCGAACCGGCCGGGAAGGACCAGTGCCCACCGGGCCCGGTGCGAATCCCGCCCCACGTAGCGCTGATGCTCCGGGAAGAGGCCGGTCACCTGGAAACCGCTCCTGAACAGGTCCTGCAGGTATCCTTCCAGGGGCTCGCGCCGGGCGGCATACAGGTGCACGAGGTAATCATCCTTCCGCCGGTGGACCTCGAAACCGGAAAGGGGTCCCTCCTCCGGGAAAGGCGTGACCATGCCCACCTGGTAGCCGATCGCCTCCTTCAGGTCGGGGGTCTTGAGCGGCAGCTCGATGGCTTTGTAGAAAAGCAGCTCTTCGGCCACGAACACGGCCACCCGGTTGCCCGGGAGGCCCGCCGTTTTGAGAAAGGCCCGCAGGCGGCTGCCGAGGGCAACCTCCTGGCCAGCCTCCAGCGGCACGGTGTCGCCCCCCCGCGGATGCCAGAACGTGAGGCGGTCTTTTTCGACAAGAACCTGGATATCGTTCTTCATATGGATTCCTCCTTCCAGGAGAGGTATTGGACCGTATTCCCCGTGACCTTGACCAGCGTCCTCGTTCTGATGCCAGGACGCTTCCGCGCTTCTTCCCCTTCCTCCCCCTTCTCCTCCTTGGCGCCGGCGAAGCCGGTCGCCTCGATGGAATAGTAGGACTCGCCGCGCATGCCCTGCAAGAAGCTGTTCTGCGCCGACCCGAAGCTCAGGTAATTGGCGAATATGGCAAAGCGGTCGCCCAGGATTTCCATGGCATTGGCCTGGTTGAGGGTGCCGTAGAGCTCCTGGGCCTCCCGGTAGGCCTTTTCCCGGTCCTGATCGCCATCCACCAGGAAATCGAGCATGGCGGGGGTGAGGCTGTTGAAATCGATTTTCCCGCCGGGGTTGTGGACAGTGAAGACATCCTCCGGCACCACCCGCCCCCGCAGGGCGTCGGCCCCCCGGACCAGCATGATCTCGGAGGGGTCTTCGATGGGGCCGTTCCGGGCCACGTACGGATCGTCCAGCTTCTGGTAGTATTCCGATTCGGCGCCATTCATCCGGACCAGGTCATCGGCGTCGCGCCAGTCCTGCAGGGAATCGGTCAGAATGTCGATCTGCTTCTCGTCGAGGCCCTCGTGCTTTAAAAACAGCTTCAGCAGCTCGATGGGGGTGGTATTCAGGTCGATTTTGCCGGATTCGCCCACCGCCTGGTACTGGACGGTGCCGGTGGGCAGCTCGGCCTCGTAGAGATGTCCTGCCAAAAACGGCTCATCCTTTCCGGTCTCGGTCGCCAGGGGCTTGTCCCCCATCAGCCAGAACAGGCAGGCGTTGACCCCGGCCTCCGCCAGGAACGCGGACACGGCCCGCTCCTTCCCGTTGGCGGCGATCCGGAGCTCGGCCCGAACCTGCATGATGAGCTCCGAGGCCAGAAAGCTGACCATGAGCACCACCATGATCACCACCAGGAGCGCCACTCCCCGCTCGGCCTCCTTGCCGCGGCGGGGCACCCGCTGGAAAGGGCGGGGAATTGTCAGGATCCGGGCGCTATTCATGGTGTGCGGCCAAGGGATTTGGAGTTGAGGAGGACGGGGCCGTGACGGGACGGACCAGCTTCAGGGTGGCAAACTGGCCGTCCTTGCTGGTGACCACCACCAGGTTGTATTGGTGCCCCTCCAGGAAAACCGGGCCGGTCGGCGGGTCCTTGCGCTCCCCTGCCTCCTCGTCCGCCGGCCGCAACATCTCTTCGAAGGCGAGAGAGGCGTCCAGCGTCTGCCGCTGGCTCTCTTCCACCCGGAGGATGTTTTTGAGGGAAAAGGAAAAGTTCTGCAGCACGGCCACGTAGGCCATCCCGAGGATGACCACCGCCACCACCACTTCCAGAAGGGTGAAGCCGGACTGGCCTCCGGCCGGCGCCCTCTTTTTTTCAAGAGTGACCATCAAAACAGACAATCTCGCAGAAAGTCGAATCCTGCATCCCAATGGCCCAGCAC
>JAJYKH010000161.1 GCA_021788685.1 Deltaproteobacteria bacterium
GCGGCTGGCGAAACTGATCGGCGGCGTGGCCGTGATCAATGTCGGCGCAGCCACCGAGACCGAAATGAAAGAGAAAAAGGCCCGCGTGGAAGATGCCCTGAACGCCACCCGGGCCGCGGTGGAGGAAGGCATCGTCCCCGGCGGCGGCGTCGCCTACCTACGCTGCCTGAAGGCTCTGGAGAAGCTTTCCCTTTCGCACGAGCAGGAGCTCGGCAAGCGCATCATCGCCCGCGCCCTGGAGGAGCCGGTGCGGCAGATCGCCAGTAACGCCGGGTTGGAAGGCTCGGTCATCGTCGAGCGGGTCAAGGGCCTGGAAGGGGCCAACGGCTTCAATGCCGAGAGCGAAAAGTTCGAAGACCTTCTGGCCGCTGGCGTCATCGACCCGGCCAAGGTGACCCGGTTTGCCCTCCAAAACGCGGCGAGCGTCGCGGGGCTGCTGCTCACCACTCAGTGCATGGTGGCCGAGCATCCCGAGGAGGAGAAGCCAAGCGCCGGCATGCCTCCGGGCGGCATGGGCGGGATGGGCGGCATGGGCGGCATGATGTAAGCCTGGCGCACCAGCCTGCGAGGAAACGGAAAGGGGCCGCCCCAGCGCGGCCCCTTTTTCATTTTCTCCCTGCTTTCCGCCTCCCGAACGTGTATATTTGATAGCACCAGCCGCTGCTTCCGGCCCGACTTTGGCCTTGACAACGGGTCGGAAATCGAGAATATAGAGCACTCTCTTCGATACCGAGTTGTTGGCGATGTAGCTCAGCTGGTTAGAGCATGCGGCTCATATCCGCAGTGTCCGGGGTTCAAGTCCCTGCATCGCCACCAAATTCATAAAAAAAGCGCTCCCGCGGGAGCGCTTTTTGTTTTTTCCATCCGGCCCGGAGCGTGGCTCAGAAATCGTCGTCTTCCTCCGTCTCCCGGCCCTCGGTCTCCTCGTCCACCACCTCTTCCTCGTCCCGCTCCTCGTCGCCGGTTTCTTCCTCGGCCTCGGGCTCCTCTTCGGCTTGAACGGTGTGGAGATCCTCTTCTTCCCTGGGGGGCGCCGCCACCCTGACCTTGGAGGGGGGGAGCACGATCTCGGTGATCCTCTCCACTTCATGACGTACGCCCGGGTCCAGCAGGCACACCTTGCATTCGGCGAGGTGCTGCTTCATGAAGGTGACCATGCGCGCCGGGGCCAGGGCCTCGTTCTGGACCTGGATGTACCAGGTTTTCAGCAGTTTTTTAAGACGTTCGCATTCCATGGCAAAAAACGGTTTTTCCTCCCTGCGGCAAATAGGGCGTGAGTGGTCGAGCAGTCTGGCTTCCCGCTATGATGTGGGGCAGGACGGGGAGTTGTCCAGAAAAAATATTGTCACGCCAACCGAGAATCATTAAGATGGCTGATGGAAGTGGAAAGGGCACTGGTGGCCCTCCCGGACTTCAAATCCGGTGCACCGGGTTAGCAGCCCGGTGGGTGGGTTCGATTCCCATGCACTTCCGCCATTCCCTCCTATCGTCAATTCCTTCCGTTCACTTCACCGTTGCCGCCTCGCCCCTCAGCAGGGGATGTCCCATCTGCTCCCGCTGCTCCACATACTTCACCGCCACTTTCCGGGCGATGTTGCGGATGCGGCCAATGTAGCGGGTCCGCTCCGCGACGCTGATCGCCTTGCGGGCATCGAGCAGATTGAAGGTGTGGGAGCATTTCAGGCAGTAGTCGTAGGCGGGCAGAATCAGGCCGTGATCGAGCAGCTTGTAGGCCTCCTGCTCGTAGGTGGAGAAGAAGCCGATCAGCGCTTCGACGTTGGCGTGCCCGAAGTTGAAGGCGGAGAATTCCACCTCTGCCTGGTGATGGACTTGGCGGTAGGTCACATCCTTGTTCCACCTGATGTCGTAAACGCTGTCCACCCCCTGCAGGTACATGGCGATCCGTTCCAGGCCGTAGGTGACTTCCACGGTGACCGGGTGCAGATCAAGGCTCCCCGCCTGCTGGAAGTAGGTGAACTGGGTGATCTCCATGCCGTCCAGCCATACTTCCCACCCCAGGCCCCAGGCGCCCAAGGTCGGCGATTCCCAGTCGTCCTCCACGAAGCGGATATCGTGCTCCAACAGATCGAGGCCAAAGAGTCGGAGACTGTCCAGGTACATGTCCTGGATGTCCGGAGGCGAAGGCTTGAGCACCGCCTGGAACTGGTAGTAGTGCTGGAGGCGGTTGGGGTTCTCGCCGTAGCGGCCGTCCGTGGGCCGCCGGGAGGGCTGGACGTAGGCCGCCCGCCAAGGCTCCGGACCCAGGCAGCGCAGCAGGGTGGCGGGGTGGAAAGTTCCCGCCCCCACTTCCATGTCGTAGGGCTGATGGATGAGGCAGCCCCGATCCGCCCAGAAGCGGCTCAGTCCCAAAATGATGTCTTGAAAATACATGGCGGTCCGGGAAAAGAATGGAGCGGTCGGCTCGGTTCAGTTGGAGGATGGATCCGGTGGGGCGGCGGGTACAGGTCAGGTCTCTCAGGCAAAAGGTCCGTAGCGCTTGGACATAAATACCATAGGATCATGCCCTGGCAAGAGTTTTTTCGTCATCCCCCTGCAGTTTGCAGCAAAATTTGAGAGTGGCGGGGGCATTTAAGCGCCGTCCATTATACCAGGCCCGCCGACCCGAATCACCGGGTATCGAGAGCGTCTTGCCATCCTTCTTTCATTCCCCCGGGAGCGTTCGTCCGTACGCCAGATCCGCGAAGGCGACCATTCGATCAGAGTGAGCTATCGAATGGTTGCCGACAAAGGAGGCGCCCCGAAGGGCGATAAGGTGATGCCATGGCCCGGCCGCAGTTTGTGCTATAAGGCACGATTCAACAAGATAGGTCCAACAAGCTCAACCCGTCGTCACGGATTCAGGATTCCTCCACGCGGGCCATGGTCAGCACCTGCACCTCGCCAGCCCCGGCATGGCGGAGGGCGCGGGCGCATTCGTCCACCGTGGCCCCGGTGGTGAAGACGTCATCAAGCAGCAGCACGGACTTCCCGGCGACCTCCCCGGGATTGACGACCCGGAAGGCCCCTTTCAGATTGCGGCGGCGCACCTCCCCCGAAAGGCGGGTCTGAGGCGGGGTAGCGCGGTGCCGCTCCAGCAGGTCGGGGCGGATATCCGGGTGGCCGGGAAAAAGGGTCCGGGCGAGCAGCAGGGCCTGGTTGAAGCCCCGCTGCCGCAACCGGTGGGGATGAAGCGGCACCGGCACGATCCGGTCGGGAATGGCGAGGGCAAGCTCCGCCTGCCGGGCCTGGAAGAAGAACCGGAACGTGGCGAGCGCGGCGGTGGTGTGCCCGTATTTCAGCCCATGAATGGCCTTGGCAATGGGGGTGGTGTACAGGAAGAGGGCGCGGGCCCGGGTGAAATGCCAGGACCCCCGCAGACAGGGGCCGCACAGGTGGTCACCGCCGGCCGCATCCGGGAAGGGGCGGCCGCAGCTTGTGCAGATGGGGCTCGCGATGGATCGGAGGCCGCCCGCGCAGGAGGCACAGAAAAGCGGCGGCCGGGAAGAGGCGAGCCGCTGCCCGCAGGCCAGGCACCGGGGCGGAAAGCAGAGGTCCTGCACCGCCCGGAGGAAGGAGCCAAGCCCGGCGGCGATCATGGCGGCCCGCCTTCCGCCTCGACTGGCGGGCGCTTCCGCCGCCATCGCTTGTCGTACCGCTCCTCCTCGCTGTAGATGCAGCCACAGTATGGCTGCCGGTAAAGCTCCATGGCAATGGCCATGTCGATCCCCTGCTGCCACCCCTCCCGGAAATCTTCATAGTAGAAGGGAATCCCATAGCGGGCCGCCATCTCTTCCCCCACCTCCCGGATGAGGGCGTGGTTCTGGTAGCGGCTGTAGAGGAGGGTGGTGGTGAAAGCCTCGGCCCCCACCGCCCGGGCCCGTTCGGCCGCGGGCGCAAGCCGCATCTCATAGCAGAGCCGGCAGCGGCGCTCTTCCTGGAAAACCACCCGCCGCAGGTACTCCCGCAGGCCGTACTCCCGGCAGTACTCCACGTCGAAGCCGGTGCGGCTTGCCAGCTGCTCGAGCGCCTCCAGCCGTTTCCGGAACTCCCGATAGGGATGGATGTTCGGGTTGAAAAAGAAGCCGCGCACCCGGTGCCCCCGGCCGCGCAGGGCGGTGAGCGGATAGGCGGTGCAGGGCCCGCAGCAGAGGTGCATCAGGATATCCATATCAATCAATGGATAATGGACAATTGACAAGGGATAATAATTGCAGGTGGTCGCGTTTGTTTGGAGTTGCAAGCCCCATATCACGCCGCTTGCGGAGACCGTCGGGAAAGACTAGCAAAGCTCGACTCATTGTCCATTATCCCTTTTCCTTTATCCATTGCTTAATTTGAACTGTTTGGGGTCGATGTCGTACTTGCCGATCTTGTAGTTGATGATCCGTAGGCTGGTATCGAGCAGCTGGGCGGCTTTGGTCTGGTTGCCCTGAGCCCGTTTGAGGGCGTCGATGATGAGCTCCCGCTCGAAGTCCTCCACCGCGGCGGCAAAGGTGAGCGGCCCCTGCCGGGCGTCGATACTGTCGGCGGTCTGGAGGGTGGGCGGCAGGTGATAGCTCTTGACCGAGTCCTCGTCGCAGATGAGGACTGCCCGCTCGATGCAGTTCTGCAGCTCCCGGACGTTCCCCGGCCAGTGGTACTGCATGAGGAGGTCGATGGCCGGGGTGGAGATCCGGCGGATGGACTTGCCATTTTCCTTGCCATACTTGTCGAGAAAGAAGTCGGCAAGCAGGAGAATGTCGGTCCGCCGTTCCCGCAAGGGGGGCAGGTAGATGGGAAAGACATTCAGCCGGTAGTAGAGGTCCTCCCGGAAGGAGCCTTCGGCCACCGCCTTCTCCAGGTCCTTGTTGGTGGCGGCCACCAGCCGCACGTTGCAGCGGATGGGCCGGGTGCCGCCCAGCCGCTGGAATTCCCGGTCCTGGACCACGTTGAGGAGCTTCACCTGGACGCTCGGGGTGAGCTCGCCGATCTCGTCGAGGAACAGGGTGCCCCCTTCGGCCAGCTCGAACCGTCCCTTCTTGGCGGCGCTCGCCCCGGTGAAGGCGCCGGCCTCGTGGCCGAACAGCTCGCTTTCGAGGAGGGTCTCCGGCAAGGCCGAGCAGTTGACGGCGATGAACGGTTTCCCCGCCCGCTTGCTGTTGTGGTGGATGGCCTTGGCCACCATGGTCTTGCCGGTGCCCGACTCCCCGCGCAGAAGGACGGTGGCGTTCGAGTCCGCCACCCGGTGGATCATCTCGAACACCTCCTGCATGCGGCTGCTGTTGCTCACGATGGACTCGATCCGGTACTTCTCGGAGAGCTCCCGCCGCAGCTGGGTGTTTTCCGATTCCAGCCGGCGCCGCTCCTCATTCACCGCCTGGATGCGGATCACGGTCTGGGCGATGAGGCCGCTCAGGACGGTGAGCAGCTGCAGGTCACGGTCGAAGTTGATCCCTTCCTTGTAGTCCCGATCCACGGAAAGGGCGCCGATGGCCTGCTGGCCGTGCTTGATGGGCACGCAGATGAAGGAGAGGGTTTTCTGCTGGAGGTCGCCCCGGGCCCGGGTGCGGTTAAGGAACAAGGGCTCCTCGCTGATCTGGGGCACCACGATGGGGGCGCCGGTGGCCACCACCCGGCCGGTAATGCCTTCGCCGATCTTGTACTTGCCGCGCTTGCGGGCTTCGGCGGTCAGGCCCGGCGCCACTTCGATCTCCAGCTGCCCCGTGATCGGATTGATGATGGTGATGGTGCCGTTGCCCATCTCCATCCGGGAGGAGAGGATCTCGATTGCCTGGCGGAGACATTCGCGCAGGTCGCTGGCAGCGGCCAGCGCCCTGGTGATTTCATAGAGGCAGGAAAGCTCGGCCAGCTCATAGCTGGTGGCCGGCTTGGTGAGGACGGCATTCGGCATGGGAGTCTCCGGACTGGGGAATAGGTTTACATTTTTGTAACCACCTGCACCCGGCACCATACCAATGCCTGACAATTCTGTCGAGAAAAAAGAAGGGAAGGAAGGGCTACAGCCCCAGATGGCCGGCGATGGCCTCCGCCCACAGCCGGTACCCGGCCTCCCGGAGGTGGACGCCATCTTCGAGAAGAAGGCTTTCAAGAGGCGCCCCCGAATCAAGGAACCTAGCATATGCGTCGATGGACAGGGCCTCCTTCCGGGCGGCCAGGGCGGCGAGCGCCCGGTTCATCCGGGGGACGGCGGATGGGGCGAGCCAGGGCAGCCGGATAGGAAGGAGGCTGTTCACCGCGATGCGGGTGGATGGGAAGGCGGAGCGGAGATGATCGAGAAGCACCTCGTAGGCCGGAAGGAAGTCATATTCTTCCCGGATGAGATCATTGGTGCCGCTCATGAGGAGCAGCCAGTCCGGGGCAGGGCGGCGCGCGGTGAGCCGGCGGGCGCGGGCCAGGAGCTCGGCTACCGTCTCCCCGGCCCGGCCCCGGTTTTCCACTCGGTGC
>JAJYKH010000162.1 GCA_021788685.1 Deltaproteobacteria bacterium
CTCGGGTACGCGAACAGGCCGCTGACAAAGCAGATTCGGTGCCTGTGATCGCTTACCTGCGATTCCAACCAGCTTGCGGGAGGAGCGGCCATGCAGTGGCTTATCCCGGTGATAACGGCGTTGTGGGGCGTCTGGAAGTGGTCGAGCGAGCATGACCGGGAGCGCCTCAAGGAGCGGTCGCGGCAGATGGCCCTCTATGTCAACCCGTTCCTTTCCGCTTCCGAAGACCTGCAGAGCCGGATCTACCATATCCTGCATCTGAACGGCCTGCGCTTTCTGAAGGAGCGCTACCCGGATGGCATCTATGCCGAAGAGACCCTCTATCTCATGGTCCGCTGGTTCGGCTGGTTTTCCACCGTGCTCCGCTACGGACCCTATACCAAGGACCCGATCATGATCCGGCTGGCCGAGGCGGTGCGCAACGCCTTCGCCTCGCCTGACTACCCGGTGGGGCCGTTCACCTTCCTGCGGCCGGAGCAGAAGACCCTGGGCAAGATGGTGATGGACCGTTACCAGGGGCAGTACGGCATCGAGCTCGATACCATCTCCTGGTCCGATTTCATGGCCCAGCTCAAGTCGCCGCCCCTGGCGGACGACAGGGTCATCCAGCAGAGCCTGCAGATCCTGCGGCAGGCCACCGACGCGGCGAGCATTCCCGGCCGGGAACGATTGGCCGAGGCCCAGAGCCGGTTGGTCGACCTCCTGTACTACGTGGAGGCCAGGGAAGGGTTCACCCTCTTTCCGGGCGGCGTGCGGAAGAAATGCTTCAGGCCCGCCGTTCAGCTCCCCGGGGGCGGCCGCCCCGCCGCCCTCCCCGCCTCCTGACAAAAAGCGATGCCAGCGTTCAGCCGTCAGCACATCGAGAGGCCTGCAGGTTTTATCGTCCCCAGATGCCGCTGAGGGCTGACTGACAACTCCCTATCAACAGTGCCCGGCCCCTGCGGCCCCGCTCTTTCCGCCATCACGGCGCCTTTCCGAAAAGGTGAGCCCAACCGTCCACATCCCCGCGCCGTTTGGGGTATCATAAAAAAGAACAGCTGCAGACGCGCCGATTCCCCTCTGCCCAGGTGGTGCCATGTATCTTGCGCAACGGGTCATCGACGGCAGCCTTCATTACACGCTCAGCCGCTCCTACGAGGAGAACGGCTGGTGGCAAAGCGAAGACCTCATCGACCTGGGCCCGGAGCCCGCCTGCTTCGTGAAGGGGTGCGCGGAGGGGGGCTTCTCGGTGGACGCGGCGATCGCGGAGGCGCTCCGGGGGCGGGGCGCGGCGGCCGGCCCGGGGGAGCTGGAAGAGCTGTTCCTCCCCTTTGCCCCCGCCCATCTCCGGGAGGTCCGCCAGCGCTGGTGGCAGCGCCCCTCCCGCCGCCCGCGCCGGGTCCGGCTGCTTCCGCCCCATCGGAAGCGGCTTGAGGCCCAGGTTGGACTGTTCGACCGCAGGCGGCTCTGGTATCTGACCACCGGCGCCACCGATCTCGCCACCATCGGCCTGGTGCCTATCGAAGCCTTTGTGGTGCTCGGCGACAAGTCCCGGGACGAGATCGAGCAGTATCTCCTGGCCCGCGAGCAGCGGCTCGACCCGGCCGGCCACCGGCGGTACCTCTTCGCCATCTTCAACCTCCAGCACTGGTTCATCTACCTGCAGGGCCGGAGCATGCCCCCGGAGCTGGACCGCCCCTATCTCGACCAGCTCTTCCTCGACGAGCTCTGCCGGGTCAACGGCGACCCCCGGTTCTGGATGCGGGACGATCCCCCCTGGCAGCTCCACCCGCATCTGACCCGCTACGCGACCATGTACTTCGATGCCGATTGGGATTGGGACCCCTTCCGGGAAGAGGACTATGCCCGGGGGCGGGGCGCGGGGGAGGAGCGGCGCGCCCGGCGGCAAGGGGCGGATGACAGCGGCGAGGCGGATGCGCTCTTCGGCAGGTCCATGGGCGAGCTGCGCGCCATGTCGCGGCATGAGCTCACTCAGCTTTACAAGAAGCGGGCTCTTCAGCTCCACCCGGACCACGGGGGCGATCCGGAGCAGTTCGTGCTGCTGACCCAGGCCTTCGAGGCTCTGCTGGCGGAATGTGAACGCTGAGGGGTCAGGATGCGCCAGAGGGAGCGGAGCGGTTCCGGCCGGCGCGGATGCGCCTGTCAGTCAGATGAGAATCGATTCTCGACGCAAGGGAGAGGGAGCTACGGGAAAAGGGAGATCAGCAGTTTTCTTCCAGCGCCAGAAGCTCGTGGAGCTGGCTGCGCTGCTCCGCGGACAGCTCGCCGAAGGCCATGGCGACCACCCGGGTGGAGGTGCTCGCAAAAGGCAGCGGCTCTTCCTCCCGCTCGGCCACCATGGTTACCGGCAGCTCCTGAAGATAGACATTCCGGTCGGTCAGCATGATGTCCACCCGGTGGTGGCCGGCGGCGACCTGCTCGCCGTCGGCCAGATAGCGGAACGCCACTCTTTCGGGGGTGATGTCCACAAGCTGCCCCAGCTTGAGGGGCTCGGATTGGACAATGACGAAGGCGCGTTCGCTCAGGCGGCACCTGGGGTGCTTTCTCCTTTCGGTTTTTGTGTGGCCCGGCATGGGATCTCCTTCATAATATTCTGGGCGGCGATTCGTCAGGGGTATCGCATAGCAAGGAGTGGGCCATCTCTGACGGAGAGCCAAAGTTGGTGTTTCCGGAACGCACCCAACGATCCATTCCGTAATGCGGGGGCCAGCTTGCTTGCGGCATAGGCCAAGAAAGAACCGGAAAAGAGGAGGGACCCCGGAGATCGGCCCTGTTCCCAGACCTGCGAAAAAAATTGCACACCGCCGTTGCCGGGAGAAAAAAATTTCAGGGACAAACGGTCCACTGCCGGTGGACGGCGCGGACCCTGGCAGCGCGGGGGCCGGCCCTCAGCGCCGGAGCTGTTTTTGGATCGCCTGGAGGTCGAGCCAGGCGGCTTTCTTCATCTCCGGGTTCTTGAGCAGGAAGGCGGGGTGGAAGGTCGGCAGGAGAGGCAGATCGTGGAAGCTGCGCAGGCGGCCCCGGAGGGCGAAGAGAGGCTGCTTGCTGCGGAGCAGGGTGGCGGCGGCAAGCGGACCCATGGAGCAGATGACCCGGGGGGCGGCGGCCGCGATCTCCCGGCGCAGGAGGGCGAGGCAGCTCTCCAGCTCCCCAGGGGCGGGCTCCCGGTCCAGGGGGCACTTCAGGAGGGAGGTGACGTGGACCGTTTCCGGATGCAGGCTGATGGCGGCGAGCATCTTGGCCAGCAGCTCGGCCGCGGGGCCGGCCACCGGGGCGGAGCCATCGCCCGGCGGATCGACCACCACCAGCAGCCCCGAATCGACGCCGCCCGCGCCGTGGATCCGTGCCGGTTTTTCGCCGCAGGCACACTGGCGGCAACCCTCTACCTCTTCCCGGAGCGCCGCCAGGGAGGTCACGGGTGCGGCCGCCTCCGGCTCCCGTCGGAGCGGAGATGGCCGCTGTTTGCGGCTCCCCGGGCCGGCAGCCATTTTCTTGCCCGCCCCGGAATCCGGCCCCCGGAGAAAAGCCTCCACTGCCGCCGACCGGGGGAGCCCGTCCAGCCCAAGCCCCTGGTGGAAAGCCAGGAGGTCCCTGGTCTGCTGGAGAAGGCGGATGATTTCCTGATCGGACATGGCACCACTCGGGGCGGAAGGAAGGGAGCGGCTTGCAGTAAACCTCGCGGCGGCCCGGAGGGCAACGGAAAACGGTGCCGTCCCGGCTGCGGATGCTACAGATGGACCTCGATCAGCATCCGCCCGTTGGGGAAAAACCTGTGGGGCCGAACGATCAGCAGCCGCACGGTGTCGCCTTTCTTGTGGCCGAGCATGTCGATCTTGAGGTCCTCCAGGGCTTCCACCGGCTCGCCGTCCATCGCCAGAACGAGGTCCCCCTTCTTGAGCCCCGCGGTGTGGGCGGGGCTGTGGGGGAAAACCGCCTCCACGACCACGCTCCCGTCTTTTTCCCCGAGGGCCACGCCCAGCATGGCGGCCGGCGGCAGCTCCACCTCGGGCGAGAAGAGCACGTAATCGGAAGTGGCCGGGTCGATCTCGCCGCCATGGCTGTTGATCACCACCGCCTGCTTGACCGCCAGCCGCCGCGCCACCCGGGGCGGGATGCCGCTTTCCTTGTCCACGTGACCCACGCCGGCGATCACCACCAGCCGGTGATCCGGATGGTCCCGCAGGTAGCCGGCCGCGGTGGCCGCCATGGTCTCGTCCCACAGGGACTGGGCCTGGATGAAGCCGGCGAAGCTTCCGGCCGCGGCTGGGTCGGCCCGGTTGACCTCGTCCCTGTGCATGGTGAACACGGCCTCAAGGCGCTCCTGGTAGTCGGGCAGCTCGAGATCGCGGTCGGGCGGAAGCTGTTTCCGTTCCTCTGCGGTGAGCCCGGAGGGGCCTCCCTCCTTGAACACCTTGCTCACGATCTCCTTCTCCGCGTTGAGGGCGATGACCGGGATCCGGTTGCGGCGGGCGAAGTCGAGAATGTCGCGGTAGAGCCGGTAGTCGAACTTCCACCGCTCATACCAGTGGGATTTCTTGAGAAACTCCTTTTCGGTCAGCTTGCCGGCGATGTAGGCGTCGAGCACGTCCTGGACGGGCCGGCTGAACATCTCCATGCCGATGGCCAGCCTGGGGTCCCGCTGGTACAGGGACTCGATCACCCGCAGCTGGAGGAGATGGTCCTCGTAGCTGGTGTGGGTCTCTCCCACGTAGATCACCCGGCTTCCCATGAGCTGGGCCAGGATCTCGTCAAAGGTCATGGTCCGGGCCGTCGGCACTCCCAGGG
Organism: Deltaproteobacteria bacterium; assembly: GCA_021788685.1. Lineage (GTDB taxonomy): Bacteria > Desulfobacterota > Desulfobulbia > Desulfobulbales > UBA5123 > JAJYKH01. Next base: position 4,786 of record JAJYKH010000162.1, read on the forward strand.
GCGGCTCGAAGATCGAGTACTGCTCTCCCGCTTCGCTCTCGGGAACCTTTTTCTCCACCATGCGGCCCGACTCGAAATGGAGATAGCCGTACTTGCCGTAGTGGCGCAGCTTGGGGGCCGCCTTGGCGGTTTCCTCCGGGCCGGCGCTGGCCACCAGGACCGCCACGCTTCCGGGCTTGAGGGGGTGGGGGCGGACGGCGATGGTGAAGCCCGTGGCGGGCAGGTTCGGCTCGGCAAAGAGGCCGCGGGCCTGGGGGGTGCCGGTGCCGAGGAAGAGGAGGGCGTTCTCGGCCAGCTCGGCGTCCGTGACGTCCGCCGGGGCCTTCACCGTCACCCCGTATCCGGCCAGGGCGTCGAGGAGCGGCCGGAAGCGGGTTTCCTCCTCCGGAGCCATGATCGCGAGCTTCTTGGGGGCGCCCTCGAACAGGGACCAGACCGGCGGCAGCTCGGCCGTGTCCAGGCGGCGCATGAGGTCGTAGCCGGGGTCGAGCACCAGGGAGCCGGGCAGGGTGGGGACCGGGATGCGGACCTCCTGGCTCGCGCGGTCGATGGCGATCCGCTCCCGGAGGACGCCGCCCACGGTGGCGATGGTCACCGGGACATCGAGGGCGTACGGTTTCTCGGCTTTCTGCCGCAGCTCGAAAACCAGCTCCTGCTTGCCGTCACTGGTGTCCATGCGCAGCTTGTCAACCGTGAGCCTGGGCACGTCGTCCCGGTTGAGCCACTGGTCGAAGAAGGGCCCCAGGTCCTCCCCGGCCGCCCGCTGGAAGCTCGCGATGAGGTCGGGCCAGGCGGCGGCTTTGTACCGCATCCGGGCATAGAAGTCCCGCAGGGCGGCGAAGAACTTCTCGTCCCCCAGCCGCTGCCGGAGCATGTGAAAGACCATGCTGCACTTGCTGTAGCCGATGGCGCGCAGGTCCTCGTCCTGCACCTCCTGCCGGCCGGTGACCCCGACGAACTTGGAGAGGGGCATCCGGTTGTCCTTGTGGACGTAGCTCTCGTACTTGATCAGCTGGTCCTTCCGGAAGGAGGCGCCTTTCCCCTTGTCGGCGGCAAAGGCCTGGTCGGCCAGGTAGGTGGTGAGCCCCTCGCACCAGTTGCCCTGGCCGGCGGCGATCCCGACCGCGTTCCCCCACCACTGGTGCAGGGTCTCGTGCCCCAGGGAGGTGTCGGTGATGAACGGCAGCCGCACCACCATCTGCCCGAGGAGGGTGAAGGTGGGCATGGCGTAGCCGGTGGGCAGCCGGTTTTCCACCACCGAGAAACGCGCGTAGGGGAAAGGCCCGATCTCCCGCTCGTACCGGCTGAGATAGCCCAGGGTCTTGGCCCGGTAGTCGGCGGCCAGCTCCCGGTCCTCGGGGAAGAAGTAGGTGTAGAGCTCCTTCCCCTCCCCGAAGGGGACCTTCTCGACCACGTAGGGGCCGGCCACGAAATGGATGGCCTCCACCGGCTGCGGAAAGCGGAACCGCACCTCCTTGCCGTTCGCCTCCTGGCTGGTGATGATCTCGTTCGCCTCGGAGACCGCCTCGAACCCTTCGGGGATAATGGCGGTCAGCTCGAAGAGGGTTTCCGTG
>JAJYKH010000163.1 GCA_021788685.1 Deltaproteobacteria bacterium
CCGATCTCAACAGCGCGATCATGGGCGCCGCTCCCAAGGAGAAGCTGGGGGTGGCCGGCGGCATCCTGAACATGATGCGCTCCCTTGGGCTCATCTTCGGAGTCGACATCTCCGGCGTGATCTTCACCAGCCTGGAGCACCGCTACCTGGCCGAAAGGGGGTATGCCAACGTTGAGCATGTCTTCAGTGATGCCAACATCCCCTTGGCCCTCAAGGACAATGCCTTCATGAAAGGATTCGTGGTGGTGATTGGGGTTCTCCTTCTCTTCAACCTGGTCGCGACTCTTCTTTCCTACATGAACAAGTCGGCGGATACCGTCGATGCGGAGGCGCGCGCGGCGGCGAAGGAGTTCGAGCATGCGGCATAGTCGTTTCTGAAAAAGCTGGCATCAAAGAAGAGGGCTGCCCAAGCAGCCCTCTTTCTTTGCCCATGCTTTCGTAACCGATCACAGGTGCCGGAGGTATGCACGAAACGGGACTGTGAGGCTTGTGATCGGGTACGCGAACAGGCCGCTTGCAAAGCAGATTCGTTGCCTGTGATCGCTTCCATGCTTCGTGTCGGCCTCGCCCCCTGCCGCTTCGTCGACGATCCACGTTCCCGAGCCCTGAAGGCATCGGGTTTGGGGAGATCCCCGGCCGTTCATGTTTATAGTATAGTGTTGTCTTCCAGGGTTGCGTACCGAAGGACGACCGAGGAGGTCCTGTGGCGATATGAGAAGGAAGCATGAGGAATTTGGCAACGCCAACGGCGCCGGCCTTTCCGGCATGGACGAAAACGGCCTCTCCCCCGGAAAGGCGCGCGAAATCCTCGGGCGGGGGATGACGCGGCGCCGCTCCACCCTATCGGGGAAATTCATGCTGGGGCTGGGCATCATCCTCTTGTGCGCCATCTCGGTTTTCTCGTTTCTGACCTACGATTATCTCAAGAAGATGTACATCAGGGAGGCCTACGAGAAGACGGACATCGTCCTGGGGCATATCGACGCCACCATGGAGTATGCCCGCGATGAGCTGCGCCCCCAGGTTTTCCATGTCGTGCCCGGGAACATCTTCATCAGCCAAGTCATGTCCAGCTCTGTCATGAACATGGGGATCATGCGGCGATTCACCAAGAGGTTTCCCCGCTACATCTACCGGCGGGTGGCCTTGAATCCCCTGAATCCGGACAACAAAGCCGATGCCTTCGAAGAAGGCTTCATCAAGCGGTTTCGGAACGAGCCCCCTGCGCAGCGGCGGTGGAGGGGGCTGGTCACCATTGGCGGCAAAGAATATTTTCTGCATGTCAAGGGCATTGTCATGGAAGAGCAGTGCCTGCTCTGCCACGGGGACCCGGCCTCTTCCCCCGAGTCGATCACCCGCCATTATGGCAAAGTGCACGGGCGCCATTGGAAGCTTGGTGAGGTCGTGGGGGTGGAATCGATCGCGACGCCGGTGAGCGAAGCCTTCCAGCAGCTGCGGCACCTCGCCTTTTCCCTGTTCCTGTTCGGTGTCCTGGTGATGGCCGCGCTGTTTGCGATCCTCAACTATTTCCATTACCGGGTAGCGGTGGTTCCGTTGAAACGGGTGAGCTCCTACTTCAAGGAAGTGGTGAACCGCCACCGGGGTCTCGACCTCCACTTGGAGGCGCGGGATTATGAGGAGGTGTCCGACTTGGCGGCCTCCTTCAACCGGATGATGGGATATCTGAAACAATCCGAAGAAGAAAGGAAGAAAATGGAGGAACGGGTGCGGCAGGCGGAAAAGCTCGCCTCCATCGGGCAGCTGGCCGCGGGGGTGGCCCACGAGATCAACAACCCCCTGAGCATGATCCTCGGCTACACGAACATGCTGCGCAAGGAATGCTCCGCCGCCCAAGGGCGGGCCAGGGAAGATCTCGATATCGTCTACCAAAACGCCATCACCTGCAAAACGATTGTGGAGGATCTTCTGAATTTTTCCCGCCAGACCACGACCCATTTCCTGCCCATCGACATGAACAGGGCAGTCGAGGCGGTGGCGGTTTCCCAGGAGGAGGAGCTCCGCGCCTCGGGACTCGGCATCGTCCGCGAGTATGACCCTTCCCTGCCGCTGGTGGCCGCCGACGAAGAGAAGCTGAAACGGGTCTTCACCAACCTTCTCAAGAACGCCCAGCAGGCGATGGAACCGGGGGGCAGGGTCACCATCCGGACCGAGCCCGACCGCGAGAAAAAGGGCGTGAGGATCATCTTCACCGATACCGGCGCCGGCATCCCCGAGACGATCAGTGGCAAGATCTTCGAGCCGTTTTTCACCACCAAGCCGCCAGGCCAGGGAACGGGGCTGGGGCTTGCGGTGAGCTACGGCATCGTGAAAGAGCACAAGGGCGAGATTTCTGTAAAGAGCGAGGAAGGGAAGGGGGCTTCTTTCACCCTCTGGTTCCCTTTGGAAGGGGGTGAGTCATGAAGCAGACGATTCTTATCGTGGACGATAACCCGGATGTGCCCCGTTTTCTCGAACGGCTCATCGGGGAGGCGCTGGCGGTGGAAATCCGCAGCGCCAGCAGCGGGGAAGCGGCCCTAAGCCTCCTGGAGGAGCAGGCCGTCCACTGCGTTCTTGCCGATATGAAAATGCCCGGGATGGACGGCCGGGAGCTCCTGCGGAACATCAAGAGCAGCTTCCCCTCCCTGCCGGTGATCATCATGACCGCCTACGGGGCGATCGACACGGCAGTGGCCGCCATGAAGGAAGGGGCCTACGACTTCATCACCAAGCCCTTCGAGGAGGAACGGCTGCTGCATACCTTGCGGCGGGCCCTGGAGCATCAGCGCCTGCTCCGGAGAAACCTCGACCTGGAAAGAAAAATCCGGGCCAAGGAAAAGGAGACCTTCTTCGTGGGCGAATCGGCCCAGGTGAAGGACCTGGTCGATACGATCAGACTGGTGGCCGCGACGGACGTGACCGTGCTCATTACCGGCGAGACCGGCACCGGCAAGGAGCTGGCCGCCCACATGATCCACAGCCTGAGCAGCAGGACCGGGAAGCCGTTCGTGACGGTGAACTGCCCCGCCATCCCCGAAAACATTCTGGAAAGCGAGCTGTTCGGCTATCGCAAAGGCGCCTTCACCGGGGCCGACTCGGACCGGCAGGGGCTCTTCCAGGCGGCGGAGGCCGGGACCCTGTTTCTGGACGAGATCGGGGACATCTCTTTGCCCCTCCAGGCAAAGCTGCTGCGGGTCCTGCAGGAAAGGGAGCTGAAACCCCTGGGCGACTCCATCACCCGCAAGGTGGATGTGCGGGTCATCGCGGCCACGAACCAGGACCTGGAAACGAGCGTCAACGCGGGGCTTTTCAGGTCGGACCTCTATTACCGGCTGAACGTGGTGACCGTTCGCACCCCGCCCCTTCGCGAGATAGGCGAGGACATTCCCCTCATCGCCTCCCACTTTCTCGCCCTGTTCTGTGCGGAGCTGGGGTTGAACCAGAAGAGGTTTACCGAGGAGGCGGTCCAATATCTCGTTTCCCGGCAGTGGAAGGGGAACGCCCGCGAGCTCCAGAACGAGATCAAGCGGGCGGTGGTTTTTTCGAAGGGGGACGTGCTCACGCGGCAGGATTTCGGGAACACCACCCCGCTGGTGCCCGGCCCCGAAGAAAACCCCGAGCTCTATGGGCTCAATTACAAGGAGGCACGCAAGAAGGCCCTCATGGCCTTCAACCTGGAATACATCACGCGCCTGCTGCGCCAGACCGAGGGCAACGTTTCGCTGGCGGCGACCGACGCGGGCATCGAGCGGCAATCCCTCCAATACATCATGCGGAAATACGGCATCAACTCGGCGCTGTTCAGGAAGGAAGCGGAAAAGAAATGAGGCAGGAGCCGTCTCGGCGCTCCGATGCCCCTGCGGTCGGTTGCAGAAATAGCCGGTGGCGGGCCGGGAATCAGGAAGGGGTGCTGCTCTTCTTGAGGACGGACAGGTCGATGGTGTAGCCGTGTAGCAGCTGCGCCATTCTGGCGAATCGCTGGATGTCCTCGATATTCGCATTCTTTTCGAAAAAGACCTTGCGTTTTCCCCGCTCGGTCTCGACCAGCAAGTGATACCGCGCCCGGAAAACGCCGCGCAAAAGCCAGAAGCCGACTCCGATCATGACCCAGTGGGTAATCGGGATAAGTGGAAGCACGAATTCCCCGTGCCCGATGTGGATGAGCGCCCCGCCGGCACTGGCAAGGAAATCCACCAGCAGGCCGAGCATTCCGAAAATAAGCAGGACGTATCCCAGGAAATATTGACTGAAGGGATGCCTGGCGCTGCTGTCGTGGCAGAGGGTGACCTGCCGGATCTGCTCTCTCGGGAGGGCAACCACAACCCGCTTGCCGTGGATCTCGCTGATCCCCGTCCCGGAAATCTCCACCTGGGAGCATTTGAGAGGGTTGCTTGTGCAGATCGCCACCGAAGCGCCTCGAATATTCGCTTTCTGCGCCCCGGGGGCTGGAGGAGAAAGGGCGGGGCCGCGAGCGGATGACTTTGGATTTACCTTCCCCCAGGCACCTGGGGATGTCAAGTGAAAAGGCATCCATCAGTCCGGAAATACCCGCCTGGCGGAGCGGCTTTCCCCTAGAATTTCCCTTTCTTGCGAACGTCCGTCTATCGTTCCCCCCCTCCGAGCCGTGCATGATGCCGGCCTTGATCTGCCCGGGAGAGAGCATCTTCCGCAGGGTGGCCGAGCTGTGCCGGTCACGCCGTAAATATGCCTATTCAGGACTGGCCCGTACCGACCGAAACCGAATATTGACACCCATACGTTAATACCTTGAAAAGGAGAGAAAGATGTTCATTGTATCGCTGAATTATACATGCGGGCTCGAAAAGGTGGACCAGCATCTCGATGCCCATATCGCCTATCTGAAGCAGGAGTATGCCAACGGGAGTTTTATCGCCTCCGGCAGAAAGGTCCCGAGAACCGGCGGTATTATCCTGTCGTGCCTGAAAGACAGGAAAGAGCTGGCCTCGATTTTGGCCAGAGACCCTTTCTCCGAGGCGGGCATTGCGGAATACGAGATCACGGAATTCGTGCCGAGCATGATAGCCAAAGGCTTTGAGATCCTGCAGCCGTAGGAAGAAGACAACCTGCTGAGCAGGAAAGGCGCGGAGCCAAAGAACATCCACACAAAGGGGAAGAGCCATGAAATACCTCCTCAAGCTCGAAGACGGCAGAGACGAGCCGATCAAGAACCTGGACAACGCGAAAAGGGTCGTTCTCGTCGACAAGGACACGGTCGGCGCGGAAGACATCACCTTTGCCTATTGCCGGTTCGAAGCGAAGACCTCGAACCACAAGAAGCATGTTCACCAGGATGCGGAGGAGGTCATCTACATCCTCAAGGGCCGCGGCATGAGCGGGCTCGCGGAATCCGAGGTGGAGATGAAGCCGGGCGACACCATGTTCGTGCCCCGTGGCGCCGTTCACTGGTTCTACAACCCTTTCGATGAGCCGGTGGAGATGATCTTCATTTACACGAAACCTTCCTTGAAAGCGGCCGGGTATCGGGTTTTGGAGTGAATGGGCGGACCGTGAAGTGGTGAAAAATATTCTATTTGGGCATGTTTCGTTTTGCCGTACTCTGCAATAAACATCCAGGTTCCAAGAGGAGCGAGAAGGCGCGTCGTTGCTTCGACTGCAATACATGCCAGAATACCTTGTGCCTTCTGTTGAAGTGGTTAGAGGCACCCCGCAGGCTACTGAAAATCAAACTGCAGCGGCAAGGCCTTGTTGGTCTGGAGTTACTTGAGCTTCTAAATCGCATCATTATTGAAATGTGCGAGTTTCCTCAAGTCATAGGAGGAGCATTTCCGGCAGCTGCTCGTTGACGCTGGAGTGCAGAACCCGGCTATGAAAATCACTGTATCGGACATCCCATGCGACGACTATGAATTACAAGAAAATGGAGACAAATTTATTTTTGTCAACAGGGGCAGGAGGTAATCGCGTCCTGATTTGATCGACTGCTCCCGCCCTTGCCCGCCAACCTCCTGAGCAACGCCCTTTTTCACCCCCCACCATCCCAGCGCCGCCCAAAACACACCCCCAATCCCCTGAGCCAACCAGCCCTTCTCTTTCCACAGCTCCATTTCCCGCCCATCACTTCCGAAAAATCCTTGAAAAGGACTTGCTTCCAATTTCGCGCTTCTGCTAGCCTGAATCCATTTACCGCTGTGGCTCTCCGATAATCCGAAAGAATCAGGGTAGCTGACTCATGTGGGTTATTCTCGGCGCTTCTGCCGCAATCATTTTCGGGAGCTTCCTGCTGCTCAAGCTGGTAGCCCCTTCGGCCACCTCGCTGCCCGAGGGAGATTGACATCCCTCAAGGCACCCGCTGTGAGGCCAGACCGTTTGCCA
>JAJYKH010000164.1 GCA_021788685.1 Deltaproteobacteria bacterium
GGGTGGCTGAACATCTTCGGCCTGAACCTGCTCCTGGGGCTGGGCCTGCTCTACTTTTTTCAGGGCCTGGGGGTCCTCGCGGCCTTGCTCGGCCGCTGGTCCGTGCCCCGGCCCCTGCGGTGGGCCATTACCATTTTGCTGCTCGTTCAGTTCTACGGCATGGTAATGGTAGCGATTCTCGGTCTGGCCGACACGTGGGCGGATTTCAGGAACCGGCCGCCGAAACCGAGCTACTCGGAATAAAATTTTCTCTCTTTTCAGACCAAGAGCGGAGGCATGAAATGGAGCTCATTCTCAAAGAAACGGTAGATACCCTCGGCGAGGTCGGGGACATTGTCAAAGTGAAGCCCGGCTACGCCCGCAACTACCTGCTGCCCCGCGGCATCGCCGTGGCGGCCACCCAGGGCAACCGGGCCATGCTCGACCGCCAGAAGGAAGCGATCGAGTCCCGCCGGAAGGAGGCGCGGCAGGCGGCGGATGCCCTGGCGGCCAAGCTTGGCGGAATCATCGTCACCATCACCCAGCGGGTGGGCGAAGAAAACCGGCTCTACGGCTCGGTCACCTCCGCCGATATCGCCGAAAAGCTGGCCGAGCAGGGGATCGACATCGACCGCAAGAAGATCATCCTCGACGAGCCGATCAAGACCCTGGGCGAGAGGATGGTATCCGTGAAGGTCGGCTACCAGGCCACCGCCGAGCTCAAGGTGGAGATCATTCCCCTGGCCGAGTAAGCCTAACCTCGATTTTCCCGGCACCAGGCGCTTTCCAGCGAGGCGCCGGCCATCGGCCGGCGCCTCGTATACGCTACCGTCCTTGCGCTCGCTCTGACCGCCCTATGGAGCCCGGCCCCAAATCGCTGACTTCCCTCCACCGCCTGCCTCCCCAGAACCTGGAGGCCGAGCAGTGCGTCCTGGGCTCCATCCTCCTGCAGCCGGGCATGCTCGCCAAGACCCTCGAGCTGCTTTCCCCCGACGATTTCTACCGCGACGCCCACAAGGACATCTACGCGGCCATGCTGGCCCTGTTCGAGAAGAACGAGCCGCAAGACCTCATCACCGTCTCGAACCTGCTCAAGGACCGCAACAAGCTGGAGGGCGTGGGCGGCCCCGCGTATCTCGCGACCCTGACCGACATCGTGCCGGTCGCCTCGAACATCGCCCACTACGCCCGGATCGTCCGGGAGAAGGCGGTCCTCCGCCGCCTGATCCAGACCACCACCGAGATCGCCTCCCGCTGCTACGAGGAGCAGGACGACATCGACAATCTCCTCGAAGAGGTGGAGCAGACCGTCTTCGAGATCTCCCGCTCCAAGAGCAGCCAAAGTTTCTTCAGCCTCAACACGGTGATGAAGGATGCCTTCAAGAACGTGGAGAAGCTCTTCGAGCGCAAGGAGCTCATCACCGGCGTTCCCACCGGCTACGACGATTTCGACAAGATGACCGCCGGGCTCCAGCCCTCGGACCTGATCATCATCGCCGCCCGTCCCAGCATGGGCAAGACAGCCCTGGCCATGAGCATCGCCCAGCGTTCCGCCTTGCAGTACGGCACGCCGGTGGGGGTCTTCAGCCTTGAAATGTCCAAGGAGGCGTTAGGGATGCGGCTACTCTGCTCCCAGAGCCGGGTGGACGCCCATCGGCTCCGGACAGGCCGTCTGAAGGACCAGGACTGGCCCACCCTCACCAGGGCTGCTAGTATCCTATCGGATGCTCCCATCTTCATCGACGACACGCCTGCCCTCTCGGTGCTCGAAATGCGGGCCAAGGCCCGCCGGCTCAAATCGGAGCACAACCTGGGACTGGTGGTGGTGGACTACCTCCAGCTCATGCGGGGCAGCCGGAGCAACAGCGAGCGCCGGGAGCAGGAGATCAGCGAGATCTCCCGTTCGCTCAAGGCCATGGCCAAGGAGCTGCACGTGCCGGTGATCGCCCTTTCCCAGCTCAACCGCTCGCTCGAAAGCCGGACCGATAAACGGCCTCAGCTCTCCGATCTTCGGGAATCAGGGGCCATTGAGCAGGATGCGGACCTGATCTGCTTCATCTATCGTGACGAGGTTTACAATAAATCGGAAAACAACCCCAACCGGGGCATTGCTGAGGTTATCATCGGCAAACAGCGCAATGGGCCCACCGGCACCGTCCGCCTAACCTTTCTCGACCGGTTCACGACCTTCGAGAACCTGGCCCGTCAGGACATGCCTCTGCATTAGACGAATGCCCCAGTAACGAATGACAAGTTAAAGGTAACGGCGACCGAGCTTCAGTCTTTACTTGTCACCCGTCACTGGCAACCTGTCCCTGCTTTTCACTATTTGCCCCCTGCCGCGAAACGGGGTAGAATCGCCCCACATCGCTGATCCCCCTCAATTGATACGACCAGCAGGAATCACGGAATCATGGCACCCGAAACCAGATACGATTTTGCGGCCATCGAGAAGAAATGGCAGGAGAGGTGGCTCGCCGGGAAGTCTTTCAAGGTGACGGCCGACCCCGGGAAGAAGAAATACTATCTCCTGGAGATGTTCCCCTACCCGTCCGGCCGCATTCACATGGGGCACGTCCGCAATTACACCATTGGCGACGTGGTGGCCCGCTTCAAGCGGATGAAGGGGCTTAACGTCCTCCATCCCATGGGGTGGGACGCCTTCGGCCTGCCAGCGGAGAACGCGGCGATCAAGAACAACACCCACCCGGCGGTGTGGACCTACGACAACATCGCCTACATGAAGAAGCAGCTCCAGCGCATGGGCTTCAGCTACGACTGGGACCGGGAGCTGGCCACCTGCGACCCCAGCTATTACCGGTGGGAGCAGCTCTTCTTCATCCGGATGTACGAAAAGGAGCTCGTTTACCAGAAGAAGACCACCGTGAACTGGTGCGGGACCTGCCAGACCGTGCTCGCCAACGAGCAGGTGATCGACGGCGCCTGCTGGCGCTGCGACAACCTGGTGACCCCCCGCGAAATGAACGGCTGGTTCTTCAAGATCACCGACTATGCCGAGGAGCTGCTGGCCGAATGCGACCGGCTCACCGGCTGGCCGGAGAAAGTGCTCACCATGCAGCGCAATTGGATCGGAAAAAGCGTCGGCGCCGAAATCGATTTTCCGGTGGCGGGCGGGGGGACCCTCCGGATCTTCACCACCCGGCCGGACACCATCTTCGGGGCGACCTTCATGTCCATCGCCCCGGAGCACCCGCTGGTAGCGGCCCTGAGCCGGGGCACCGGCCAGGAGCAGGCGGTTGCGGAGTTTGCCGAGAAGACCCGCCTGGAGCGGCAGCGGCGAAAACCCGACGAGGAGGGCGAAAAGGAGGGGGTCTTCACCGGCGGCTTCTGCCGCAACCCCTTCACCGGCGAGGAGCTGCCCGTCTACGTCGCCAATTTCGTGCTCGTGGAATACGGGACCGGCGCGGTGATGGCCGTGCCGGCCCACGATCAGCGCGATTTCGAATTCGCCCGCAAGTACGGGCTGCCGGTCAAGGTGGTGGTGCAGCCGCCCGCGGGAGGGCTGTCGCCTGCCGCCATGGAGAAGGCGTACGACGGTCCGGGCGTGCTCGTTGATTCCGGCCCGTTTTCGGGAATGGCCTCGGAGGAGGCCAAGAAGGCCATCACCGCGGCGGCTGGGCAGCAAGGGTTCGGAACGGCCCGCACCACTTACCGGCTGCGCGACTGGGGCATTTCCCGCCAGCGGTTCTGGGGCGCGCCCATTCCCATGCTCTACTGCGAGCGGTGCGGGGTGCAGCCGGTGCCCGAGGCGGATCTCCCGGTGGTGCTGCCCACCGACGTCCAGCTCGACCAGAGCGGCAAATCGCCGCTGCCCAACCTGGAGTCCTTCCGCAAGACCACCTGCCCGGTTTGCGGCGGGGAGGCCCGGCGGGAAACGGACACCATGGACACCTTCGTGGAGTCCTCCTGGTACTTCGCCCGCTACACCTGCCCCGACTGCACCGACGCCCCTTTCTCCAGGCCGGCGGTGGATTACTGGCTGCCGGTGGACCAGTACATCGGCGGTGTGGAGCACGCCATCCTGCATCTGCTTTATTCCCGCTTTTTCACCAAGGTCCTCCGCGACCTGGGCTGGCTGCCGGTGGACGAGCCCTTCCGGAACCTGCTCACCCAGGGGATGGTGATCAAGGACGGGTCCAAGATGTCCAAATCCAAGGGCAACGTGGTGGACCCGAACGAGCTGGTGGAGAGGTACGGCGCCGACACCGTCCGCCTGTTCAGCCTGTTCGCCGCCCCGCCCGAGCGGGACCTGGAATGGAGCGACCAGGGGGTGGAGGGGGCCTACCGCTTCCTCACCCGGGTCCACCGCTTCGTCACCGCCAACCTGGAGCTGGTGCGGGGGGCCACGGCCGCGGTCCCCGCCGACCTCGACGACACCGGCCGTGCCCTGCACCGGAAGGTGCACCAGGCCATCCGCAAGGTGGGCGACGATCTCGATGGCAAATTCCACTTCAACACCGCGATCAGCAGCGTCATGGAGCTGGTGAACGCCCTCACCTCAATTGTCGGCGACTCCGCCGGAGGAAGGGTGGTGCCGGCGGTGCTCCGGGAGGCGGTGGAGGCCGTTCTCCTGCTCCTCTCCCCCATGGTGCCCCATTTCTGCGAAGAGCTCTGGGAGCTGACCGGGCACGCCGAGCCCCTGTCCCAGGCCGCCTGGCCCGCTTACGATCCGGAGGCGGCCCGGGAGGAGGAGGTGACGGTGGTCGTGCAGGTGAACGGCAAGGTGCGCGGTCGGATCTCGGTCCCCCCGGACACGGACGAGGACAGGGTCAAGGAAATGGCCCTGGCCGACGAGAAGGCCGCGAAGTTCATGGAGGGCAAGCCGGTCCGCAAGGTGATCGTGGTCAAGAACAAGCTGGTTAATATTGTCGTTTGAAAAGGCAGTGACAAGTCACAAGTGACGAGTGAAAAGCTTCAACCAACTCGTTCCTTGTCACTCCCAAGGGGGGGAGATGAAGAGACTAATGCGGGTTGCGATGCTGGGAATCATGCCCCTGCTGTTTGTGGGCTGCGGCTATCAGAACGCCTATCTTGCCACCCAGAAGGAAATGGCTGCGATGAAGGCTGAAATCGGCTCCACGGTGCCATTGTACCTGCCAATGTGGACCAACCGGACCAACGAGCTGGGCTTGCAGCTTTCCTTCGTCAATGCCCTGTACACCTTGTTCCAAAGCTCCGACCTGGTCAAGCTCACCAAAACGAGCGGTCAGGCCGAATATGCCCTGAACGGGGAGATCCTCAGCATCACCCAGGGGGCCTCCCGCGGCATAGTCCTGCTCACAGTCGCCTACAATCTAAAGGATCTGAAGAGCGGGAAGATGGTCTGGCAGGTGCCTGGCCAATCCTTCTCGGAATCCTACTACGCCGATCCCACCAATGCCGCCAAGGCACAGACCAACAAGCGCACCGCCTTGGAGACGATCGCGAACGACCTGGCGGAGAGCATCTACATGCGGACCCTGCAGTCCATCCGTGACAGCCGGCGAGCGGCAGCGGCCGCTGCCCGGGCGTCGGCTGCTGCCCCTGCCCCCGATGCTGCCGCGGCACCGAATGCCCCGGTGAAAGCTGAAGCGGCCCCGGCGCCAGCCGGGACCGAAAGCCAGCCCTCCCGGTAAGCTTTGCGGGTGGGAGAGGCCGATGGTCCTTACAGCAGCTTCTTGAAGGCGGCGGCGATCCCTTTCCCGTCGAGGCCCTGGCTGGCATAGAGGTCCGCCGGCTTGCCGGAGGCTCCGTAGCGGCTTACCCCCAGCCTCCTGAGCTTCGCGGCGATTCCCGCCTCCGCCAGCACCATCCCGGCGATGGCCCCAAGGCCGGTATCCACGTGGTGGTCCTCCACCGTGAGCACCGGCCCGCTCCTGGCGGCCTCGATCAGGGCCTCCCGGTCCACGGGCAGCAGCGAGGCCATGTTGAGGACCCCCACCGCGATCCCCTCTTCCCGCAGCAGCTGCCAAGCCGCCAGGGCGTTCGGGGTGACCGCGCCGTAGGTGACGATGGTCCCCTTCCCGCCCCGCCGCAGCCAGTCGCCCTTTCCCGGCCTGAACTCGTAGCCCTCCCCGAAGAAAGGGGTGCCGTCCTCCTTGGTGATCACCGGCATGATGGAGCGGCCCATGCCCACGAAGAAGTTGCCGGGATGGGCCGCCACGTAGCGGACGATCCGGTCGGTCTGGTTGGGGTCGGCAGGCGCGAAGACCGAGAACCGGAAGTAGTTGCGGAGCAGCCCGAGGTAGTCGATGCACTGGTGGGTGGGGCCGTCTTCGCCCACGTCGAGCCCCACGTGGGTGGCCACGATCTTCACCGCGGTCTCGTTGATGTCG
>JAJYKH010000165.1 GCA_021788685.1 Deltaproteobacteria bacterium
TCCCGCTCGATCTCCCCCTCGATCTCCGCCAAGCCCTGGAGAATCGCCTCGCACTCCGCCGCCGCGATGAGCCCCTGGCGGGCCAGCATCCGGGCGTGGGCCCGGCTGCCGGCGATATCATGCTTGTACAGCCGGGAATCATACTGGATGGAGGCGGTGAATGCCTCCACCGAGGCGGCGGTCTTCTCGGCGAAGCGGCCGCCCCAGGGCTTGGATTCGGAGGGGGTATTGGGATGATCGCTCATGATCGTGAGGCTGAAGGCTCGAAGCCGAAGGCTGAAGGGAGAACCACTCCCAGGATTTCCATCTCCACCCTACTTATTTCTTGAGAACGGCAGGGTGACATATCAGTTCTGTCTTTTTTTCTCGATCAAGGCCTGGATGGTGAGGCGCAGCGCGTTGAGGCGGATGAAACCGCCGGCGTCGGCCTGGGTGTAGACTTGGTCTTCCTCGAAGGTGGCGAAGCTTTCCTGGTAGAGGGAATTCTCCGATTTCCGCCCCACCGGGAGGCAGTTGCCCTTGTAAAGCTTGAGACGGACGATGCCGTTCACCGTCTCCTGGGCGGCGTCCATGGTCTGCTGCAGCAGCTTCCGTTCCGGCGAGAACCAGAAGCCGTTGTAAATGAGCTCCGAATAGCGGGGCACCAGGCTGTCGCGGATCTTCATCACCTCACGATCAAGGGTGATGGTTTCCAGATCCCGGTGGGCGATGCGGAGGATGGTGCCGCCCGGGGTCTCGTAGACGCCCCGGGACTTCATGCCCACAAAGCGGTTCTCCACCAAGTCCAGGCGGCCGATGCCGTTCTCGCCGCCGAGCTTGTTCAGCCGGGCCAGCATGGCGGCCGGGGCGAGCTCCTCGCCGCCGATGGCCACTGGGCTCCCCCACCGGAATTCCAGCTCGATGTAAGTCGGTTTCTCAGGGGCTGCCGCCAAAGAGCGGGTGAGCTTGAACATCGACTCCTCGGGCTCGTTCCACGGGTCTTCGAGGATGCCCCCTTCGAAGCTGATGTGCAGGAGATTCTCATCCGAGGAATAGGGCTTTTCCTTGGTGACCGGCACCGGAATGCCGTGCTCCTGGGCATAGGCCATGAGCTTGGTGCGGGAGTTGAGGTCCCAGATCCGCCAAGGGGCGATGATAGTGAGCTTCGGGTTGAGGGCGAGGTAGGCGAGCTCGAAACGCACCTGGTCGTTGCCCTTGCCGGTGGCCCCGTGGCTCACCGCGTCCGCCCCTTCCGCTTCAGCGATCCGCACCTGTTCCCTGGCGATCACCGGCCGGGCGAGCGAGGTGCCGAGCAGGTAGGAGCCCTCGTAGATGGCGTTGGCCCGGAAGGCGGGGAAGACATAATCGCGAACGAAGGTTTCCCGCAGATCCGAGATCACCACTTTTTCGGCACCCGTGGCCAAGCCCTTGGCGCGGACCTTGTCCCAATCCTCCCCCTGCCCCACGTCGGCGGCGAAGGCCACCACCGGGCACTGGTACTTCTCTTTGAGCCATTTGAGGATGACGGAGGTATCGAGCCCTCCGGAGTAGGCGAGGACGATCTTGGAAACAGGAGGCATGGATGGAAGCTCCGGAAGAAAATTTTCCTAAAAAACGAGCAAGCGCAAGAATGAAATTTTTCTCTCGTCATTCCGGCGAAAGCCGAAATCCAGTGCGCAACCGATTGCAGCTGCTCTGGACCCCGGCCTACGCCGGGGTGACGGCTATTGGAAATTTATCTTCCCAGATGGGTCAGCAGAATCGCCTTATGGATGTGAAGCTTGTTTTCCGCCTGGTCGAAGGCCACGCACCGGGGGTGCTCCAGCACCTCGTCGGTGATCTCCTCGCCCCGGTGGGCGGGCAGGCAGTGGAGGACGATGGCCTCGGGCGCGGCCTGGCGGAGGAGCGCCATGTTGAGCTGGTAGGGGGCGAACACCTTTTTCCGGACCGCCTCTTCCCCTTCCTGGCCCATGCTCGCCCAGACGTCGGTGTTGATGACGTCCGCGTCCTTGACCGCGGCGGCCGGGTCCCGGGTGACGGTGATCGGCCGGAGGGAAGTCTCCCGGGCGGCCTGCAGGATGGCCGGGTCGGGGTCGTATCCCTCCGGGCAGGCCAGGGTGAGGGCAAAGCCCAGGCGGCCGGCCGCCTGGATCCACGAGTTGGCCATGTTGTTGCCGTCGCCCACCCAGGCGATGTGCAGCTTGTCGATGGCCCCCTTCCGTTCGATCACCGTCTGGATGTCGCTCAGGATCTGGCAAGGGTGGTGGAGATCGGTGAGGGCGTTGATCACCGGCACCGAGGAATAGCGGGCCAGCTCCTCCACGATTTCCTGCCCGAAGGTGCGGACCACGATGGCGTCCACGTAGCGGGCCATCACCCGGGCCATGTCTTTCAGGGGCTCGTTTCGGGCCAGCTGGGTGTCGCGCCCCGAGAGATAGATGACCTGCCCGCCCAGGCCGTACATGGCGGCCTCGAAGGAGACCCGGGTGCGGGTGGAGGGCTTCTCGAACACCAGGCCGACAATTTGCCCGCCAATTCCTGATGGCGGCGGCCCGCCTTGGCATCGGCCTTGAGCCGGGCGGCCAGCTCCAGGTAGCGGGTCAGCTCCGCGCGGTCGAAATCCCACAAACTCAGAAGATGTCGTGCTGCCATGGTCGGTCTCTCTCAAAAGCAATTCGCATGAGACGAATGGGATGGCTAAAAAATTCGCCAGGTGCCAGGCGCGCAAATCTCGAGGAGCGAGGCGGACAACCGTTCGCCGCAGCGACGAGATCATGCAGCGCAACGCCGCAGCTGGTGAATTTTGCTGCGCCATCAAAAAAATCGCGGCTCAATCATGACCGAGGCTGCCGAGCCTTCAGCATGATTGAGCCTGGATTTTTCCATCAATACAAAAAAACAGCAACTTTGCAAGATTATTTTGGGACGGGGATCCACGCCGGTGCGTGGCCGCGGGAGCCAGCTTTGTCGGCCTCGCAAAAAGCGCTCCGCCGCCGATCCAAACTATGCAAGTTGATGCTTGCTTGTTCCCGCCCGACGAAGCCCGGGGGGATCATCAATTTTGACAATCTCGCAGAAAGGCGAATTCTGCCTCCGGGTGGCAAAGCGCAAAAGTTCGCTATGGAGTGTCGCGAAAGCGGAGGCGTACATCAGGTCCGTCGGGCACTTCGCGAGCCGCCGCAACGCCGTAGACCGGACTTTTTGCGACGCCATCATTTTGGCGGGAAGAAGGGTGCGGGGCGTGCCGAACAGCCTATACCGCCGCCATGACCAAATCGAGCACGTTGACGAAGGTGTCGATCTCGGCCCGGCTGACCACCAGGGGCGGCAAACAGCGGAGGGTGGTGCCCCCGGCAAAGTTGAGGAGAATGCCCTGCTCGAAGAGCCGGTTGACGATGAGCGGCCCCTTGGCCACCGCCTCGGGGCGGAGCACCAGCCCCTGGATGAGACCCCGGCCGCGGACCCCGGCCGCCAGGTGGGCATGGTGGGCGGCCACCCGGGCGAGGCGCGCCGCCAGGTGCTCTCCCTTCTCCCGCACATCCGCGAGGAACCCGTTGGCGAGCATGGTTTTCACTGTCACCGCCGCGGCCGCGCAAGCCACCGGATTGCCGCCGAAGGTGGAGGCGTGGTCGCCGGGGACAAAGGCCGCCCCCACCCGTTCGGTGGCCAGCATGGCGCCGAGGGGCAGCCCGTTGCCCACGGCCTTCGCCAAGGTGAGGATGTCGGGCACCACCCCCAGCTGCTCGTAGGCGAAGAGGGTGCCGGTGCGGCCCATCCCCACCTGGATCTCATCGAAGATGAGCAGGAGGCCTCGCTCGTCGCATAGGCGGCGGATGGACCGGAGGTACTCCTCCTCGAGTGGCCGCACCCCGCCCTCCCCCTGCAGCGGCTCCACCAGGATGGCGCAGGTGTGGGGCGCGATCATCGCCGCCAGGGCGTCGATATCGCCGAATGGCGCGGCACGGAAGCCCTCGGGCATCGGCTCGAAACCCTTATGGAACCGGGTCTGGCCAGTGGCGGCCACCGTGGCCAGGGTGCGGCCGTGGAAGGAGCCTTCGAGCGAAATGATCTCGTAGCGCCCGGTGGCGCTCCCGAACTTGCGGGCCAGCTTGATGGCGGCCTCGTTGGCCTCGGCCCCGCTATTCGCCAGAAAGACCTGATCGGCGAAGGAATGGGTCACCAGCAGCTCGGCCAGCTCTGTCTGGGGAGCGGTGTGGTAGAGGTTGGAAACATGCATCAGCTTTCTGGCCTGTGCACAGACGGCCTCCACCACTGGGGGATAGCAGTGGCCCAGGCTGCAGACCGCGATCCCCGAAAGGAAGTCCAGGTATTCCCGGCCGTCGGCGTCTTTGAGGCGGCAGCCGGAGCCCTCCACCATGGCGGCCGGATACCGGCTGTAGGTGTTCAGGAAGTACCGGTTGCTCCGCTCGATCCAGTAAGCGTTGTCCCTGGTCATAAGACGATCTCCGTGCCAACCCCCTGTTTGGTGAACATCTCGAGCAGAATGGCATGCTCCACCCGGCCGTCCACGATATGCGCCTTGGCCACCCCGGCATTCACCGCCGTCCGGCAGCAGTTGACCTTGGGGATCATGCCGCCGGCGATCAGCCCGCTGGCGATGTGGCCTTCCGCCTCCCCGCAGGTGAGGGTGGGAATCAGCTTTCCTTCCCGATCGAGCACCCCCTGGACGTCGGTGAGCAGGATCAGCTTGGCGGCCTTGACCTCGGCGGCAATGGCGCCGGCCACCAAGTCGGCATTGATGTTGTACGCGTGGCCGTCCTCACCCACCCCCACCGGGGCGATCACCGGGATGAAATCGCGGCGGTCGAGGGTGACCAGCACGTCCGGGTTGATCCGGGTCACCTCTCCCACCCGCCCGAGGTCGATGAGCTCCGGCGGTGCGTTCTCGGCGGGGCTCTTCATGATTTTCATCTTCCTGGCCTGGACCAGGTCGCCGTCCCGGCCGGAGAGGCCAACTGCCTTTCCCCCGTGGTAGTTGATGAGGCTTACGATCTCTTTGTTCACCCTCCCCACCAGCACCATCTCCACCACGTCCATGGTCTCGCCGTCTGTGACCCGCATGCCGTGGACGTAGTCAGACTGAACGTTCATTTTCTTGAGGAACTGATTGATCTGGGGGCCGCCCCCATGGACGACGACCGGGTTGATACCGATATATTTCATGAGGATGATGTCGAGCGCGAAATTTTTCTTCAGCTCCTCATCCACCATGGCGTGGCCGCCGTACTTGATGACAATGGTCCGGCCATAGAGATCCTTGATATAGGGTAGCGACTCGATGAGAGTTTTTGCCTTTTCGATGCTCTCTTTCATTTTGGCTTGCTCAAGCGGGAATTTTTTCTGGCCGGCCAGCCCCGGCGGAGGCGACCGGCAAAGCCCATCATAATGGGGGGCGCCCGATGTGTAAAGCCATTGTGAATAGCCGAAAACGCAATATCTTCCAACAAGAATGTAATTTTTTCCCCATGAAAGCTGCGGGAGGCGCCGAGGTTGTTTGGCACACCCGCAATGCTTTACATTGGAGACGGGAGCCAGTATGATGCGCCCGATACCGAAACGGCCGCCTTCAGAGGTATTTGGCCGTCTATTTTACTTGTCAGCGGGAAGAGAATGCAATTATTATACCTCTTGATTTTCATCCTCGCTTGGACGGCCGCGCCCGGGGGGGCCTTCGCCCAGGAAAAGTCGGCACAGGCGCTGCCCATCCACATTGAGGCGGACCGCATGGAGTCCTACCAAAACAAGAACGAGGTCCTGTTCCTCGGCCGGGTGGAGGCGCAGCAGGGGGGTGCGGTGATTCATGCCGATGAGATGACGGTCACCTACCTGCCGGCAGGCAAGGAAAACAGTAAGGAAAACGGGAAGGAAAACGGCGCGGAGGCCGAGGGGGGCAAGAGCCAGCGCATCGACAAGGTCTACGCCAAGGGTGATGTACGGGTTACCAACGAAGGATGGGTGGCGACCGGCCAAACCCTGGATTTCTTTGCCAAGGAGAGGAAGGCGATCCTCACCGGCGATGCCAGGGCATGGCAGGACAACAACCTCGTCACCGGCGATCGGATCATCCTCTACCTCGACGAAGGAAAGACCGTCGTCGAGCCGAACGAGCAGGCGGGGCAACGGGTAACGGCTACAGTCTATCCGGACTCCAAGCCGGAGACTAAACCGGAAATCAACCCCGGGCCTGCAGGCGCCCCCGAGACCCAACCGGCAACATCGCCCGAAACGAAGCCGGAAACGCCGGCGGAGCAGTAAAAGCGACACGGGAAAGCATGG
>JAJYKH010000166.1 GCA_021788685.1 Deltaproteobacteria bacterium
CCAGGCCGCCGAAAGCAGCAGCCGCTCCATGGCCGTGCTGCTCGCCGCGGTTGCCTCGATCTCCCTGCTGGTCGGCGGGGTGGGGATCATGAACATCCTCCTCGTGTCGGTCACCGAACGCACCCGCGAGATCGGCGTCCGCATGGCGATCGGTGCGCGCCGGATCCACGTTTTGCTGCAGTTTCTGGTCGAATCGGTGCTGCTGAGCGTGATCGGCGGCACGGTCGGCATTGTCATGGGCGTGGCGATCTCGGCCGTCATTTCCTCCATCGCCGGCTGGCCGACTCTCCTGTCGCCTGCCGCCATTGTCCTGGCCTTCGTGTTCTCGGCGGCGGTGGGGGTGTTCTTCGGCTTTTACCCCGCCCGGCGGGCTTCGCACCTGAACCCGATCGAGGCGCTACGGTTCGAGTAGGACCAATCACATGCCTGTGTTTATGGATAAAAAACGACGCGGGCGCCGGAGGCGCACCGCCCGGAGCGTCCTCTCTGCCGGACTGGCCGCCCTGCTCGCCGGCTGTGCGGCCGGACCCGACTTCGTGCCCCCGGCCCCGCCGCCGGTCAAAACCTATGGTGCGGGCCAAACATCGGCCGTGTTGTCTCCCGGCGCAAGCGAGGCGGCGCAGCGGCTCGTTTCCGGGCAGGCCGTTTCGGCCCGGTGGTGGGAGCTGTACCATTCTTCCCGCCTGAACGAGGTGCTCGACCTGGCGATTGCCGGCAGCCCGACGCTGACCGCCGCCGAGGCCACCCTGGCCCAGGCCCGGCAGGCGGTGATCCAGGCGCGGGGAGGTTTCTTCCCTCAGCTCGACTTTACTTCCTCCGCGCAGCGGCAGGGGACCCCTTCGAGCCGATTCGGAGGGAGCAGCTCCTTCGCCGTCGGGGAATCGACGACTTTCAACCTGTACTCCCTGGGGCCCACCGTCAGCTTTTCGCCCGACGTCTTCGGCGGCACGCGGCGGCAGGTGGAGCAGCAGAAGTCTCTGGCCGAGAACAAAGGCTATCAACTCGCGGCGGCCTTTCTCACCCTCACGGGCAATTCCGTCACCCAGGCGATCAACATCGCCTCCGCCCGCTTGCAAATCGGCGCGGCGCAAGACATCGTCACCGACGATGAGCGCAACCTGCGGCTCGTGCGCTTGAAATTCGAGGGCGGCAAGGCCACCCGTCTGGACGTCCTCACCGCCGAAAGCCAGCTTGCCAACGACCGCGCCCTCCTGCCGCCGTTGCAGCAGCAGCTCAGCATTGCCCGCCATGCGCTGACCATTCTGGTTGGCCGATTCCCCGGCCAATGGACCGCGCCCGATTTCGACCTGGCGGAGCTCGCGCTGCCGGCAGAGCTCCCGCTCAGCGTTCCCTCCGATTTGGTGCACCAGCGTCCGGACATCCTGGCCGCCGAGGCGCAGCTCCATGCCGCCAGCGCGGCGATCGGCATTGCCGCCTCCCAGCTGTACCCCAAGATCACCTTGTCGGGCTCGCTCGGCTACGAATCGCTGGCTACTTCCACGCTCTTCCAAGCCTCGAGCCAGTTTTGGAGCCTGGTGGTCAACCTGACGGCACCGGTCTTTCACGGCGGCACCCTCGAAGCCCAGAAGCAGGCGGCGGTCGAAGCGTTTCGCGCCTCGGCGGCCACCTACCAGCAAACCGTCCTTTCCGCCTTCGGCCAGATCGCCGACGTGCTGCGTGCCCTCGCGCACGATGCCGACCTGGTGAGCGCCCAGAAAAACGCGCTCGACACCTCGGCGACCACGCTCGGGCTCCAGCGCTTGAGCTACCAGGCCGGCAAATCGGACCTGCTCCAGCTGCTCGACGCGGAACGGGCCTACCAACAGGCGCGCCTCGGCTACGCGCGCGCGCAGTCGCAACGCTATCAAGATACCGCCCAGCTGTTCGTCGCCATGGGGGGCGGCTGGTGGAATGCTCAAACCATTCCTGCTTCAATCAGGTGAGTGGAGCCAGGTGAGTGAAGCGGCGGGGCCAGGGCAATTCTTTTTCGCCCCAGAGAGATGCCAGCATGGGGCCGGTGACAGGCCCCCAAAGTACGGCGGGAAATGGAGTGCTGCTCCTGCCCGAATCTCGGGAAGGTAAGTTGAAAGGGGAAAAACAGGGCGATCCCTTGTCTTTCCCCTCCCATCTGTTGCGCGACAGCCGCTAGTGGCGGGACTCCCAGCTCAGGTTGTCGATGGCATCCTCCACCATTCCGGTTCCGGTGGCCAGGAGCAGGATGTCCTGGGCCACGCGCACGTACTTGTGATGCGGTGGGCACGGTGGGAGAGCCGCGACGACCTGCGGCGGAACCTCGTAATAGACGACATCCGGCGGCAGCCGGCGGCCGATCACGTATCTCCTTGCCAAACCGGGCGGCATGCAGCCATTGTGCTTTCTGGCAAGGCCTGGCGGGCAGTTCCTCCGCGGGTAATCCTGTGCGAAGTAGTTGTTGATCACCACCCGATCATGATCGGTGAAATACCGCCCCCCCCTCCAGTCGTGCTCTTTTTCCCTATGGTGTCTTTCTCTTCCGTCAAACTTTTCTTCCCTGCCGTGGAAGTGGTGCCAATGCTCTTCCTGGTACATTCCCCTCTCCCCACCACCATGGTGGTCCTCGAATTCCATGAAGTTATTGGCCAAAGCCGGCGTGGCTGCCAGCATTCCCGTGAGCATGGCCGCCAAGGCCAGGTCAATCCGCTTGGAACGACGTTGCATGGCTTCACCTATTCGAATTCTGTTCAGTAAAGATGCGGCATGCCCCGCGGAGCGGGGCCGCAATTTTCCTCTTCCTACCAGCAAGCGGGAGGGGTGTCAACAGGATTTGCAAGAGTGTAAATGAAAATGCCAGAAGGGTGCGAAACCATGGGAAGTCTGGAATGGCTGCTCGTGGAGAGGTCTGCCGCCGTGCCGGACGACTGAGGTGGGGTCAGAGGGCGTTTGCGACACCGAATTGGTCCTTCCCTCGCCATGCTTTCGCGGCTGACTGGTTGAGGCGGGATCCAGGCGGGCAGGGCCGGTGGACAGGAGGTACTGGAGACGGGCGCTCTGCAAGGGGAGAACCAAGGGGAAAGACAAAATGGCGCTGTCAAGCCCCTGCCTGGCCCCTCCCCTCCTGCTGTTCGGACAGCGCTCTAATGGCGGAACTCCCAGCTCAGGTTGTCGATGGCATCCTCGACCATCCCCGTGCCGGTGGCCAGGAGCAGGATGTCCTGCGCCACGCGCACGTACTTGTGGTGCGGGGGGCACGGTGGAAGGGCCGCGACCACCCGCGGCGGAAGCTCGTAATAGACGACATCCCGCGGCAGCCGGCGGCCGATCGCCCACTTCTTGGCCTGGCCGGGGGGCATGCAGCCGTTGTGCTTCTTGGCAAGACCGGGTGGGCAGTTCCCCCGCGCATACTCCTGGGCGAAGTAGCCGTGGATCACCGCCCGCTCTTGATCGGTGAAGTAACGGGACCCGCCTCCGCCGCCGTGCCCTTCCTCCTGGTCATCCTCTTCATCCCCGCGGTAGCCCTGGTGGCCGTGACCGTGTCCTCCCTGGTCCATTTCCTCATCCCCACCGTAGCCTTGGTGGCCGCGACCGTGTTTTCCCTGATCCATTTCCTCGTTGCCGCCACCCCCGTGGTGCTTCTCGGATGCCATGAAGTTCTTGGCCAAAGCCGGCGCAGCTATCAGCATTCCCGTGAGCATGGCCGCCAAGGCCAGGTCCATTGGCTTGAAACGATGGTGCATGGCGTCCCTCATTTGAAATTCTTTCATTTTCGATGGATGCAGCATGCCCCCGCTGGAGCGGCGCCGCAATTTTTCTTTTTCCTACCAGTAAGCGAGAGTGGTGTCAACCAGATTTGCAGATGTGGAAATGAAAATGCCAAAAGAATGCACGTCCCTGGCAAGCCAGGGGGAAGCTGTGCATGGAGGGACCGTTCGAAGGAATTGGGGGCCGGCTCAGAAGGCCATCCCGACACTGAAATGGATCTTGTATCCAGCCTCGTTTTCGCGGCTTGCAGGGTTGTAGGCCGCATCCAGGCGGGCGGGGCCGATGGGCAGGAGGTACTGGAGGCCGGCGCCGACGCCTGACCGCATGTCACGGAAGTAGTCGCTGAAGGTGGCCGAAACCAGCTCCGCTTCACTGGTGCCGAAAACCCCCTCCCTGCTGGGGGCGACGTTCCCGAAATCGGTGAACAGCGTGCCGATGATCGGCCCCCGCAGCTGCCGGCGGAGCTCGGCGCTGATGACGTTGTAGGCGGTGCCGCCGATGGGGTTGCCATTGATGTCTTTCGGGCCCAGCTCGTCCTGGCCGAAGCTGCGCACCGTGTTCTCGCCGCCATTGAAGAAGCGCTCGGCCAGGGGAATGGTATCCTGGCCGCGGCTGGGAATGATGAAGCCGGTGTCGTAGCGGAGGGCGAGCACGCTTTTCTTTCCCAAGGGGTAATAGCGGCTGGTGCCGGTGGTGAGCCGGAAGAAGGCGATCTGGCTGCCCAGCACCGGGTCGGCGGCTTCGCCGCTGAGGTAGCTGTTCTGGCCCTCGGTGGGGAAGAAGATGTCGTTGCGGGTATCATAAGAGAGTCGGGACTTGATGGAGGCAAGATTGTAGTTATTCTTGAAGTCCTCGAGGGCGGCACCGATCGCGACATCGGTCAGGCTCGTGTTGCGGATGTTGTATCCCAGGGTAAGCGTCAGCTTTTTACCCAGGTTCTTGGAAAACAGAAGGGAGGTGCCGACCTCCCGGCTGGTGAACGACGGCTCGATGCGGTAATTGAAGTAAACCGGAAGGTTGGCGGTGACGCCGGTCCGCAGGAACCAGGGATCAATCAGGGTGGTGGTGAGGTCCGCCCCTTTGGTTGAGCCTCCCACCGAGGTCTGCAAGGAACGGCCCGTGCCGAGCAGGTTTTTCTCCTCGAGGCCCACCCGCAGGCGCAGCAGCTCGTAGGAGCCCCACCCCGCCTCCACCGACAGCTCACGGGTCGGCACTTCCTCCACGTGCACCTTGAGAATACGGTGGTGCGGGTCGGGGCCTTCTGCCAGCGAGAATTCCACCTTCGAAAAGAGGCCGGTCTGATAGAGGGCGCTGAAGCTCCGGCGTTGGGCCTTGGCGCTGTAAAAATCACCGGGCTTGAGCTCGATCCGGCTTCGGATGAACGGGGTTTTGGTCTTGACGTTGCCGCTGATCTCGATGGCCGAGATCCGGACCCGCGGCCCGCTGTGGATGTCCGCCGTCAGGACCACCTGCCAGGGTTTGGCCTTCTGGCCGACCTGGACATCGATGGTTGCTTCGGGAAAGCCATTATTGGCGTACGCCTCGGCAATCTTGCTCCGCAGGTCGAGACTCTGCCGCCGGTGGTAAGGCTGACCGGCCAGGCTCCGCTCGATGGCCTTCAGCTCCGGGCGGACCTCCGGGGCGAGATCGCCGGTGAAGGTGATGGCGCTGATCCGGTACTGCTCCCCCTCGTCGATCTTCACCGTAATATCCGCCCGTTCCCGGTCTTTGGAGAATTCGACCTCCGGCCCCTCCACTTTAGCATCCATGAATCCTTGCAGGTAGTACAGGTCGCGGATCTGGGAAACCGCGTCCTCCGCGGCGGACTTGACGAAGTATACGGGGCCGGTGCCGAGTGGGCCCTGCTGTTCCTTCCGGAAGAAAGAGCGCAGCTCGCCGGTGCCGATGGCATGGTTGCCTTCGATGGCAATGTGATCGATCCGGACCCGGGGGCCCTCGTCGATCACGAAGGTCACCACGGCCTTGCCGCCAACCACTTCATAGCGATACCCGACGGTGGCGAAGGCATACCCCTTGTTCTTGTACGCGAGCTCCATCTGGTAGGCGGCGTCGTCCGCGTCGGCCGGGCGGTACCCCGAAGTCTTGAACTGCTCGAGCTCGTAGGCGGCGGCTTCGCGGAGCTGGTCGGCCCCGAGCTGGCTGTTGCCCACGAATTTGATTTCGTACCCGGTCAGCTCCGGCCCGGGTGGGGCTTGAGCCGGTGGTTCCTGGCCTGCCGCTTCCCCGCCGAGCGCCAGGAGGAGGATGGCCGCCAGAAGGAGCAGCCGTTCGAGACAGGCGCCCATGCGGTTATTGGTCAGGAGAAAGATGAAGCTCACAATCATCTCTCATTTGAACCGGAAGACGATCTTGACCCCGATGTTGAAGTCGTCGTAGACATCCCGTTCGGCGGTCAGATAGAGGGCGTCATCTTTTTTAAAAACCTTTTGGGCAACCTGCATCTGGGCATCCAGCGTTTCCTGGCCCGTGCGGGAGATTCCCTGGCCCAATTCGACCTGCAGACGGTCAGATC
>JAJYKH010000167.1 GCA_021788685.1 Deltaproteobacteria bacterium
CGGGGAAGGGGAGGCCGCGGTCCGCTTTGCCGTGCAGGACAGCGGGATCGGCATCCCGCCCGAGCGGCAGCAGGCCGTGTTCGAAAAATTCACCCAGGCGGACGGCTCCACCACCCGGAAATACGGAGGGACCGGCCTGGGGCTCGCCATCTGCAAGCAGCTGGTGGAGCTGATGGGGGGGAAGATCACCCTCGTCAGCGAGCCGGGCCGGGGCAGCACCTTCGGCTTCACCCTGCCCTTTACCCTGGCCCCGGCGGCCGAGCCACCGCCGGCCCTGGCGGGGGAGACCGCACCGTCGCCCGGTGCCAGGGACTGCCGGGAGCAGCCGGTGGTCCTCCTGGTGGAAGACAACCCCGTCAACCAGCGGCTGGCGAGCATCCTCATCGGCAAGCAGGGATGCAAGCCGCTGGTGGCCGCCGACGGGATCGAGGCGCTCGACGCCCTGCGGGAGCACGACTGCGATCTGGTCCTGATGGATATCCAGATGCCGCGGCTGGACGGCCTGGCCGCCACCAGGAAGATCCGGGAGCTGGAAGGCTCCCCTGCCCGGAACGAGTATGCCGGCCTGCGGAAGTCCGGACCCATCCCTGTCATCGGCCTCACCGCCCACGCCCGCAAGCAGGACGAGGAGGCCGCCTATCAGGCGGGGATGAACGGCTTTCTGACCAAGCCCATCGTGAGGGAGAAGCTGGCGGCGCTTCTCCGGCAATACCTCACGTAGCGTTCAGGGGGCAGCTGTCAGGTATCGGCCGCCAGCTATCAGCCAGAAGCCGACCGGCAACAGAGAAAACCGAAGGCATCGTTTGCCGGAGCGTCTAAGGTCGCCTGCCTTCATCCCGCTCCTCCGTCCTGGTCTTGCTGACAGCTGAACGCTGGTGGCTGATCGCTCAGTTGGGCCAGCCGCTCCTCCCAGGCGCTCCCGAAAGCGGTCACCGTGACGGTCCGGGCGGTGGCCGATTCCAGGCGGAGCTCGATGTGGAGCCGCTCGGCCGGCAGCATCGAGCCCAGCCGGTCCGGCCATTCGATCACCGCCATCCCCTCTCCGTACAACCAATCCTCCACCCCCAGCTCCGCCAGCTCCTCCTCGCTTCCCAGCCGGTAAAGATCGAGATGATAGAGGGGCAGCCGTCCCGGGTATTCGTGGAGGAGGCTGAAGGTGGGACTGGTGATGTAGCAGGTGGGGGGCACCCCCAGCCCCTGGCCGATCGCCTGGGTGAGGGTGGTCTTGCCGGCCCCGAGGGAGCCGCCCAGGGTGACCACGTCGCCGGGGCGGGCTGCCTCGCCCAAGCGGCGGCCCAAGGCGGCGGTGGCCTCAGGCGATTCGAGGCGGAGGGTGATCGATGTCGCCATGGATGGTGAAGGTTTCAACGGTCCAGCGGTTCCAACGGCTTGAACGGTTTCTTACGATTGCACCTTCTTGTGGCAGAGCAGGCACCGGTACTTGGGGGGGTGGTTGGCGGGCAGCGGTGCTTCGCCCTTGGGATTGTGGCACGACTCGCAGGCCTTTTCCGCCTCCTTCTTGTCCATCGGGTAGAAGCGGCTGTGGATTTCGTCGTTGGGCAGCTTGGCCGTGGACTCGGGCGGCGCGCTCCACAGGAACCAGAAGATCCCGGCGCAGACGAGCAGAAAGAGCGCATGGTAGAGATAGGTCCGCTTGCCTTCCTTGATGGCCATTCCGTTCTCCTTTTTGAAAGCGGTCAGCGATCAGCCGTCAGCTTAACATCGACTGTTTGCCGCCCGCGTGATCAGTGGTTGGAATGTTTTTTGCCTTTGCTGACAGCTGATTGCTGACCGCTTCTTCAATCTCCCATCTCCAGGGCTCTGAACCCCACCATCCCGGTCCGCAGCGCGAAGACGAACGCCTCCATGGCGAGCCGGCAGGAGAGGCTTCCCCGGAGGAGACGGAGGAACCGGGCATGGAGCTGCTGCTTGCGGATGAGGCGCTCCATCTTGGGCGATCGGTAGTCCTTGTCGAGAATGGTGGCGGCCGCGGTCTCCCCCGAGAGGATGGCCGGATAGATGCCCTCCCCGGTCAGCCCGGAGGCGAGGCCCGCCGCATCCCCCACCAGAAACATGTTGCCGAACCGCCATCCCCGGTAATCGAAATTGATGAGGGCGGCCTGGATCTTGGCCCCCCGGAGATCGATCCCCCGCTGCTTCGCCCATTCCGGCAGACAGGCGAGCAGGTCCCGGGGCCGCGCCCCCTGGCGGGCGGCATACGCGCCCACCGAGGCGGCGCCCCGGTGGGGAAAGATCCAGGCGTAGCCGTGCCGGAACAAGCGGTTTTCGAGGTGCCATTCCATGTGGGCGAAATCGCCAGGGACCATGCAGTTGATGCCGGTTCCCACCCGCTCGCAGGGGAGGCCGAGGGCGCGCCGCACAAGCGAGCTGTTGCCGTCCGCCCCCACCAGGTGGCGCCAGCCGAACCGGCCGGCGCTGGTCTCCAGGCTCCCGTCCGCCACCCCCAGGGCCCGGGTGGCGGTCATCACCGTCACCCCGGCGGCCCGGGCCTGGGCGAGCATCCATTCGCCCAGCTTGCGCCGGTCGACGGTGGAGATGATGGGGTCCCGAGCCCGGACGACGGCGTGCTGGGAGGGGGAAAAGACGTGCTGCTGCCGGAAGGATTTCTCGATAAGATCCTCCGGCAGCCGGCTGCACAGTCCGGCCCAGGTGACGCCGCCCGCGCACACCTTGGCCCCCACCTCCTGCTGCCGCTCCAGGAGCAGCACCTCCTTGCCGCTGCGGGCAAGCGCGGTGGCGCAGGCCAAGCCGCCCGGCCCCGCGCCGATGACGATGGTATGAAAGCTGCTTTGGAGCTGCCCGCCCATGAAACTCTTCCGGCCCCGTGTTGCCAGCCCGCCGCGAGTCTGTTATGATTCGCCGGGCTGTGACCGGCCGCCCCGGGTTGCTCCCGCAAATGCCCATCCCGGGCGGGCTCGGCATGATTTCAGCCATACTACCTTTTTTGTCCGCAACATGGTAGTAGCCCCAGCAACTTTTCGGGCTGGCCGGTCCGGGCCCGGCCGCTTGACTGATGTTTTTCCCTCGCCCTGCCAACCCTTACATCGGAGGATCTTGATCCATGTCCCTTGATTCCGCGGAAAAGAGAGCCAAAAAGGGATCGTCCCCGGCCTTGCTGCTCATTCCCCTGCTGATTCTGGCGGCGGTTGGCGCCGTCTTGTGGCGGCTGCACGAAGGGGAGCCGCCACAGATCACCTTCGCCCACGAGCCCCAGTTCCTGGGCAGCAAGAGCACCATCTCCTTCAAAGCGAGCGATGCGAAAAGCGGCCTGGCCTCTCTTCACGTGGCCCTGATCCAGGGCCAGAAGACGGCGGACGTGTATGACCAGAAGTTGGAGCGCCGGGGCTGGTTCTCCTCGGCCGGGCCCAACGTCCTGGAGGCCTCCTTCCAGGTCGAGCCCAAGACCCTGGGGTTTGCCCAGGGCAATGCGGAGCTGGTGGTGACGGCGCACGATTTTTCCTGGCGGAATTTCCGCCGGGGCAACGTGACCACCCTCACCATCCCGGTGGTGATCGACACCCGGCCGCCGCTCGTCTCGGTCCTGAACGCCACCCGCTATATCCGCAACGGCGGCTCCGGGGTGGTGGTGTACCGGACCGACGAGCCGGCCGGCCGCCATGGCGTGGTGGTGAACGACAATTTCAATCCCGGCTATCCCCTCGCCGGCCAGCCTGAAAACACCTACGTGGCTTACGTGGCGGTGCCCCACCAAGCCGATAGCGTCAATGCTTACGTCACCGCGGTGGACAAGGCGGGCAACGAGGCCAGGGTGCCGGTGCCCTTCATTTTCAAGAAGAAGGAATACCGGAACGACACGCTGGAGATCAGCGACAGCTTCCTCAACAGCAAGATGCCGGAGTTCCAGGCCCATTACGACCTTTCCGGCACGCCGGTCGAGCAGTTCATCGAGGTCAACAACCGGGTCCGGAAGGAAAACAACGCGAAAATCAAGGAAGTCTGCTCCATCTCGACCTCCGAGCGGCTGTGGAAGGGCGCTTTCCTGCAGATGGCCAGGAGCAGCCGCCGCGCCGGCTATGCCGACCATCGCACTTACACGTACCAGGGCAAGGAGATCGACAACCAGTATCACCTGGGGCTCGACTTGGCCTCCACTGCCCATGCGAACGTGGATGCCTCCAACCGGGGCAAGGTGGTGTTCGCCGACTACCTGGGCATTTACGGCAACGCCGTCATCCTCGATCATGGGCAGGGGGTGTTCAGCCTCTATGGGCACATGAGCCAGATCAAGGTGAAGGTGGGCGATCTCGTCGAGCAGGGCGGCCTTCTCGGACAATCCGGATTCACGGGCATGGCGGGCGGGGACCATCTCCATTTCAGCATCCTGGTGAACGGTCTTTTCGTCGATCCGGTCGAGTGGCTTGACCCCCACTGGCTCCAGGTCAGCATCGATGATTTCGTGAAACCGGCCGCGGCCCAGGCGGCAGCCGGCCAGCCCGCGTCCTGACGCGGCGATCCGGCGATCCATCGTTCGAAGCCCGAACGCCGGATCGCCGGATCGTTGGAACCATGTCCCGCATCAAGATCCTTCCCGAGCAGGTGGCCAACCAGATCGCGGCTGGCGAGGTGGTGGAGCGCCCCGCCTCGGTCGTGAAGGAATTCGTGGAAAACGCCATCGATGCCGGGGCCCGGCAGCTCCGCATCGAGGTGGAGGGGGCCGGCACCCGCCTCCTCCGGGTGGTGGACGACGGCGAGGGCATGGACCAGGACGACGTCCTGCTCTGCCTGGAACGGCACGCCACCTCCAAGCTCGCCAGCCGGGAACAGCTCGCCGCCATCACCACTCTGGGGTTCCGGGGGGAGGCGGTGCCGAGCATCGCCTCGGTGTCCCGCCTCACCATCACCTCCCGGCCGGCAGGCTCCGCCCTGGGCACCCGGATCGAGGTCCATTACGGCAAGGTGGCCAAGGTCCACGACATGGGCTGCAGCCAAGGCACGGTCATGGAGGTGCGGGACCTCTTCGGCAACGTGCCGGCCCGCCGGAAATTCCTCAAGAGCCCCCAAACCGAGCTGGCCCACATCGACGAGGTGGTCAGGAGCTACGCCCTGGCCCGCCCGGCCCTGGGGGTCACCTTCGCCGTGGACGGCCGGGATGTCCTGGACCTGCCCGCGGGTGCCGATTCCCTGGAGCAGCGGCTCACCCGCCTCACGGGCTCCAGGAGTCAGGGGCCGTTCATTCCCGTGCACGCCCAGGATCAGGGGCTCGATCTCACCGGCTTTCTGCTCCCGCCCGAGGAAGGCACGGGCTCTTCGCGCCTTTCTCTTTTTGTGAACGGGCGGGCGGTCCGCGACCGGCTGCTGACCCATGCGGTGGCGGAGGGGCTGCGCCATTTCCTCATGAAGGGGCGGCGGCCGGCGGGGGCGCTTTTTCTCGGCCTGCCGCCCGCGGAGGTGGATGTCAACGTCCACCCCGCCAAGCACGAGGTCCGTTTCCGCCAGGGCGCCCGGATCCACCAGCTGGTCGCGGCGGCGGTGGCCGGGGCGATGGCGGCTCACCAGGAACGGCTCAAGGAGTCCCTGTTCGTGATGCCTCCCTCCCGCGGCCGGGGAGAGGCCGAGGCGCCCAGCCCGCCGCGGCCGCCGGAGCCCTCGCAGGCTGCCTTCCCGGCGCTCCAGGTTCGGGAGCCGGCGCCGGTCACCGCAAGATCCTGGGCCCCGCCCGCCGGAACGGGTGAATCGAGATCCGCCCGCCCGGCCCCGATCCGGTTTCCCCACCCGCAACCGCCGCCCCCCAAGCCGGAGCCCCTGCCCGGCGCCGCCCGCAACGTGGAGACCGGGGCGGCTCGCCCGCCCGTGCCCGCGGGGGAGCCCGCTCCGTCAGGCTTGCGGCTGATCGGGCCCTTCGATGATTCTTACCTCCTGTGCGAGAGCGATGCCGGCCTGGTGGTGATCGATCAGCACGCCGCCCACGAGCGGCTGCTGTTCGAGCAGCTGCGCCGCCAGTTTGACGAGCGGCAGACGGCCAGCCAGGCCTTGCTCTTTCCGAAGATGATCAGCCTGGGTCCCGAGGAGATCGAGCTTCTCGCCAAGCACGGGGAAGAGATCGCGCGGCTGGGCATCGAGGTGGGGGAGCTCGGGGCCGGAAGCTACGTTTTGAGGGCACTGCCGGCCCTCCTGGCCCACCTGCCGGCCGAAGAGGTGCTGGGGGATGTCCTCGACCGCTACCGCGGCTGCGACCTGGAAGGGCAGCGGTCCGCCTCCGGCCGGCTGGACGCCGTCCTGGCGACCATG